>QWOR01000275.1 GCA_003669575.1 Planctomycetota bacterium
CGTTAAGCTGATGGGGCCAACGATAGTGCCGAAAGGCGTGAAAATAGGTCATTGCCGGGAACTTTTAAACACCTCGCGAAGAGCAATCTTCGCGAGGTGTTTTTCTTTTGGTAACCCTCGATTCGCCAGCCATCGCCAGCCATCGCCTGCACTCAGTGCCCCGGGTATGCACCGATCTCCGCCGCGTTCTCGCTGCATGAATCGTTTTCTCTCAGAGAGTTCCGCGCTCCAACTGGTTCGCTCCATACCCTCTGCGTTCCTCCGCGGCCGTCTGCCTTGAATCACCCCGTTGAGGTGCAACATTGCCCGAGCTGTTCGGCAATGGATCGCCGAATATTTCACCGCAGAGGACGCGGTGATCCGCAGTTGGGAGCAGGTGTGACCGTTATTACTTCAACTTTTGACGTGCGGGGCGCAGCGAGGATGATCGAGTACGAAATTCAAACTGGCGATGACTGATATTGATAAACACAAACAAGCCCGCGTGAGTTGCCTCACGCGGGCTTGTGGCATGACAGTCCCCACCGAAATGCGTCGGGATGTGCGTCCGATCTGGGTTCAGATTCGCGAGCGGCAGACTTTCGGCTGGCATGATGTCGCGCTGATCACAGACCGAACGGAGAGATTGAGAGTACCGAGTTGAGAGAACTGAGACAGAACCTTGACCAACTGAGATTTCAGCGTGTGAGAGACGCTGTGCGGGCACGGCAGGCTGACGCCCGCCACTCGCTGCTGGACCGAAAACTGACAACTGATCACTGAGGACTGACAACTTCTTAGTGGATATCGTTCTGGCCGTCGCAGAAGTCGGCGGTATCACAGAAGCTGCTGCCGGAGAAGTGACCCTTGTGGCCGCAGGTGCCGCTGGTGCGGTAGCTCTGCTGCACCGTGCTGAAGGCCGAGCCGACATCTTCCAGTTCGTTGTTGATGTTCAGCGACACTTCGCTCAGACCGACAACCAGACCAAGCACAGCGATCGTCGAGACCAGGACCAGTTCGGCCGAGACGATGAAACCAGCTTCGTCGTTCTTCAGAGCGTTGATGAGCTTGAGCATGAGAGTGTCTTTCGTTCGTGGGGGCTGTTATGTGTTCGCGGTGAGAGTCACGGGCGATGAAATGATGTAATGCACCCCCGGTGCCAAACCTTGTGAGCAGTGTTCAGAAATCTTGACATCTCCTCTCGCAATGATTGCATCGTTTTACAGAGAAGGGACTTATGGCACTTCAGGAAAACTCACCGGCGCTCACCCCCAGACCACCGACCACACACTTGACGATGCAATTCGAAGACATCGTGGTTCAGTGTTTGCGTTGAGTCGTCGTATGACACTGCCAGGTTGGGAGATATGGCCAGCGTTGAGCAAATGCATCACGTTGCATTCCGTCATCAATCATCAACGGGCTTCCAGCGGGAAGTGCGGGCTCCATGCGTGAGGGGGCGATTGAGCGCCGTGCTGCTGGCTCTGAGCGGTGATACACTTCGAGGATTAGGGCTTTCAGCTTTGGTTGATTCAGCCCTCTGCCTTGAGCCCAAGTACCTGTCGACACATGCCCGTTCGTATCACCAATCTGAGTCTTCCCGTCGAAAAGCCCGAGGCAGCGCTTCCAGCTGTGATCGCTCAGCGGCTCAAGCTCCCGGCCGATGCGGTGCAGCGATTTCAGATTCTGCGAAAGAGTCTCGATGCCCGGAAGAGGATGAACCTGCAGTTCGTATACTCGGTGATGGCGGAGCTGGCCGATGAGTCGGCGACGCTGAAGCGGTGGAACAACGACCGGGATGTCCAGGTGTTCGAGCCCGAGGTGTTTGATAATCCCTCGTCAGGTTCAAATCCATTGGAAGAGCGGCCCGTCGTGGTCGGTACTGGGCCTGCCGGGTTGCTTGCAGGGTACTACCTGGCACTCAAGGGGTATCGTCCGCTGCTGATTGAGCGGGGGGCTGCCGTTAAGGAGAGAGTGCCTGCTATCCGAACCTTCGATTCGGGAGGTCCGCACGATGTTGAGAACAACTATCTGTTCGGTGAAGGAGGGGCAGGCTGCTTCTCCGATGGAAAGCTGACATGCCGCATGTCAGGAGCCGATTTCGATTGGGTACTCCGGTCGTTCGTGACGTGCGGGGGCCGCGAATCGCTGGTGTATGAGCACCGCCCTCATCTAGGTAGTAACAAGCTGCCGATGATCTGCCGCAACTACCGTCGCGAGATCGAACGGCTGGGCGGGGAGTACAAGTTCAATTGCCGGATGGAGGGGATCGACATCGTCGATGGCCAGGTCCGTGGCCTGCAGACATCGAGCGGCTACATCCCCACGCGGCATGTTCTGCTCGGGATCGGGCACAGTGCCCGTGACACTTATGCGGCATTGCTGGAGGCTGGTTTGCCTCTCAAGCAGAAGGCGTTCCAACTCGGGTTGCGGATCGAACAGCCGCAAGAGCAGGTCAACGCATGGAAGTATGGCCGCGATGCGTACCTCGATCTGCTGGGGGCTGCCGACTACAGCATGGTGGCCAATGGTCAGCGGGATCTCTATTCGTTCTGCATGTGCGCTGGCGGGATCGTGATTCCGAGCATCTCTGAACCGAATATGTTCTGCTCAAATGGGATGAGTAACTCGCGTCATGATACCCAGTTCGCCAACAGTGGCTTAATGGTGACACTGAATCCAGATGAGTTCGGCAGCACGCATCCGCTGGCTGGCGTTCACCTGCAGCAGAAGTTCGAAGCTGCAGCGTTCCAGCTGGCCGGGAACGACTACAAGGCCCCGATCATGTGGGCGAAGGATTTCGTGGCGGAGCGATCGGCCCGCCTCGGCGATCAGCTCCCCAGTTCTTATGAACGGGGTACGGTGTCGGCCGACCTGCGGCATGTGCTGCCTCCAGCGGTCACACGGGCGATTCGTGATGGCCTGCCGATTATGGATCGACGCTGGCGAGGAGAATACCTGAAGAACGCGACCCTCGTCGGTCCCGAGATGCGTGGCAGCTCGCCCGTCCGGATTGACCGGGATTATGCGACTCGTGAGACGCCTGGGTTTGCGGGCCTGTACCCGATCGGTGAAGGAGCCGGATACGCTGGCGGAATCGTCAGCGCAGCTGTCGACGGCCTGCGTTCGGCTCGCGAGATTGTGAGGCGGTTTGCTCCGCTGGTTGGCCGTGGCGAATAGTCGGGGGTTCAATCACTGGGGGGAGGTTCAGGCGATGGGCGAGTGAGCGGTCGGGACTGGTCAAACGGGTGGATGACCAGTCGGTCGCTTTTGTTTTAGTGGCTTCTGAGTGATGATTCTTCGTGTTGGGGCCGTAGCTGTTATGTTTGGCTGCGCTGCCTGAACTGATAATGAATAGGGAGTGATGCATGTACAATCGCCGCCGATTTCTCGGGACGACCGCAGCTGCAACGCTGGGGCTGTTTCTGTCCCGAAATTCACAGTGTGGTGAAACGAGCTATCCCCCGTTTCGCGTCATCACCAAGGGGCCTCGCCATCACTGGTTTGGCTATTACGACAAGCTGGAGTTCGATCCAACGGGCCGGTATGTCCTGAGTAATGGAGTCGACTTCGAGCACCGCTCGCCTCGGGCCGATGACCGGATCGAAGTGGGGATGGTCGACCTGGAAGATGGTGACCGCTGGGTCTCGCTGGGAGAGAGTACCGCCTGGTGCTGGCAGCAGGGGTGTATGTTGCAATGGATCCCAGGATCGAGGGACACGGTCCTGTGGAATGATCGAGAAGATGGCCGATATGTCTGCCGGTTGTTGAACGTGAAGACTGGTCAGAAGCGAACCATCCCACATCCAATCTACGCCCTGAGCCCGAGTGGGCGGACAGCAATTGCGACCGACTTTCGAAGGCTGGGGCACGCCCGGCCCGGGTATGGTTACAACGGGATCGACGACCCGAATCTGAATGTTCCGCTGCCGGAGGATACGGGGATTTTTCATGTCGATCTGATCACTGGTGCGCAGAAGTTACTCCTGTCCGTCGCAGAGGTCGCAAAGTTCGGACCTCAATTGCCGAGCATGCAGGGGACAGCAAAGCACTGGTTTAATCACCTGCTGTTCAATCCTGATGGGACGCGGTTTGTGTTCCTGCATCGGTGGGCGACCGCGAACGGGGGGCGGGAGACCCGGATGGTCACTGCGAAAGCTGATGGCTCTGAAATGCGCGTGATCGACGCGAATGGGCTGACCTCGCATTTCATCTGGCGTGATCCGTCGCACATCCTGGCCTTCTCGAATCATCCGTCAGCGGGGAAGCGGTTCTACCTGTTTGAGGACGCTTGCCAAGGTGAGGTCGTCGTCGTGGGGAAAGACGAAATGACCAACGACGGGCATTGTACCTACCTTCCCGGGAGCAAGTGGGTGTTGAACGACACCTACCCCGATGCGAATAGGTTCCAGAAGCCGTTCCTGTTCGAGGTCGATTCGAAACGTGTGGTTCAACTGGGACGCTTTCTTTCACCCAAGGAATATACGGGCGAGTGGAGGTGCGATACGCATCCCCGCTTCAGCCCCGACGGAACGAAGATCGTGATCGACAGTCCCACCGAGGGGCAGGGGCGGCAGCTGCATCTGATTGATATTCGTGAGATCGTGGGTTGAGCGACATGATTCGTCGAACACTTCTTCTGCTGCTGGCTGTGACAACCTCGCCGCTCTGGGCTGCGACCCCGGCCACGCCACCCGATCCGAAATCGCCGATCACCGTGATCGAGGCCTGGAAAGATCACGTCGACCAGACCGTACCTCTGCCGCCTCCCGTTATTGAACTGGATAATGCCAAACAGCTCTTTGTTGATGACTGGTTGATTGAGACAGCGACGGGTGTGAAACGGACGTTTTTTGCTGTGACGAAGCACTTGGGGAACCCGCTGCTGGTGCCGGAAAAGCCGTGGGAGATCCCGTCGGTGTTACTCTCCGGTTCGGTCATCTATGACCCGCAACGGACCGAAGATCGGTTTCGCATGTGGTATCTTTGCTATACCCCGAAGCACAACGCCAGGTTCGAGGGAGTGAAGTCGAAAGAGGGGTGCATTGCCTACGCAATCTCAGCGGATGGTCTCCACTGGACCCGTCCAAACCTCGGACTGAATCTGTTTCAGGGGAGCTGTGAGAACAACATCGTCGTCATGGGGCCCTATGAGCTTCCCGGTGTGATCTGTGACCCACGCGACCCCGATCCCAATCGTCGCTACAAGGCCCACGCCCGGACATCGCGCGGACACACCGCTTACTTCTCCCCCGATGGAATTCGCTGGAGCGATCCGCAGGTCATGAAGCTTGATGGCTATGACCGGTCGTCGATCCATTGGGACCCGGTGCGGCAGAACTGGTTTGCCTCGACCAAGTCGTGGTATCGCACAGCGCCCGGGGCTGAAATCTGGCGAGGTCGCGGGTATCAGGCGAGCGACGACTTTTTGAACTTTCAGAACCAGTCGATCTTTCTGGCGGGTACCGAGCCCAACTCTTGCGAACTCTGCTATGCACTCGAACCGTTCTACTATGAGTCGATGTATCTCGGCGTGTGGGCTCGTTACCGCCACGAGCCTGACGGGCGTCTTGATCCTCAGCTGGCGATCAGTCGGAACGGGCTGCTTTGGGAGCGACCGAACGACGAATCGTTAATCCCGCTAACGCCGCTCCCGCCGGGGTTTGTGCGGCGCAAGACTGCAGGTTCACCAGAAACGGGAGTCGATGCGTTCGCTCTGGGCGTGCCGTGGGACTACGCGAATAGCAACATAAACATCCTCGGACCACTGCGAGTGAACGACGAGCTGTGGTTCTACTACAGCGGGCGGAGCAGCGATCACCGTACCAGCCCGCAGACGGGATCGATCGGGCTGGCGACGATGCGGCTCGACGGGTTTGCGTCGATGAACGCAGAGGAAGAGGGCACCATTGTGACGCGTCCACTACGTCTGGGAGACGGCCCACTACGTTTGAATGCCGATGCCTCGAAGGGGGAGATTCGCGTGGAGATCCTCGACGAAGACCAACGGCCGATCGAGCCCTTCACAGCAGCGAATGCCCAGCCGCTGACCACCAATCATCTGCGACATGATGTGAAATGGTGTGGAACTTCGGACTTGGCGACGTTGAAGGGGCGAACGGTGCGGTTGCGACTGACCATGCGTCAGGCCCATATGTATTCGCTGTGGGTGGGGGATGAACTTCAATGGGCAACGCCTGATACGACAACATGGCAGCAAGAATCGGCTGGGCCGATGCCGTGAATGGATCTCAGAAAATGGTGTCGATTGAAACGATAATGCCTGTGGTGGCAGCTCTCGATTGGCATTCGTAAGTCGATTTGCGACTGAGGCTACAGATGGGGTTGTCCTAATGATGATAAGTGTATTGATTGATGCGGTGAGGCAAACAGGGACACTGGAGAGTGTCTTCTTGACCAGAGCACAACGGATGTGGATTGATTGTCCTTATGCGTTGGTAAGTTTGAGTCAATGACGGGGCCTCGCGGCAGAAACAACTCATCAAGTATCAGGGGGCCGGCGTATACGGACCTGAGAATTGTTGTTTTCAATTGCGGTTTTAGGGTGGAATCGATGGCCGTTTCTCAATCCGAGTTGGTCACTCAGGCATTAGAACGTCCCATTCGAAGGCTCTTTGGGTTTCAATGGTTCATGGCCATTTGGGAGCGGACTGCGCCTTATAATGCGGCGACGTTGATTGAAGTCAGTCCCGACCTCTCCGTGCCCGACATCGAATCTCGGTGGCAGGGTGTTTTGCAACAACTCAAGTATGCCAATGTTCCGATCAGCATTGTCGATATCTGGTCAGACAACGGGACAGAGGCAGACTTAAAATCGGTCTGGCTCACCCACGAACTCTGCAGACCGTTTGAGCCCGATGAAGTCCCATTTCGGCTCACCGTGATTCGATCTCCCAAACGAATCTGGATCAGGTTGGGGTACCGACATATTTTCACGGATGGCTGGACGATCGCCCTGATCGTGAAACGTCTTCTGGGAACAGAATGTCCGGGGGCTCCTTCCGGAAGTGACGATCCACCCCGGATTCGGAAGTCTCTCTTTCAATCCATTTCTCGGATGTGTAGCGATTTTCTTCGTTCGGGGTATCCCGAACGAAGAAGTACAAAAGACCGGGAGTTAATCACCGATGCCGCGGTTCCATTGTCCGTCAAGGCGATTCAATCTCTTGCGATGTCACATCAGGTGACACTCAACGACGCGATTCTGGGGACGGTCGCCGATGCCATCGAAGAGGTCAAACCGAACTGGACCAGCAAACGTCGGCCTCACACGTTGATCCAGGTTCCGGTGAACGTGCGTCGGCCTGTGGAACGGTTTGTCGTCGGTCAGTTTATTGGATCCTGGATGGTGTCGGTGCCGAAAGGAACGTACTCGGAAAAGCTTCGCGCTGTTTGTGACGCGACCACAGAGTACAAGTATTCAGGAGAGGCATTTTACGGTCAGAAATCGATGGATATTATCGGTTCAATTGCTCGGTGGGGGCATACTCACTTCGCGAATTGGGTGGGACGAAAAGTCGGCCCTCTGGCTGCCATCATCTCCAACCTGAATTTGTCGCGATACTTCTCTTCAGAATCGCGCAATGGCGAAGTCCTCAGTTATACACGGACAGCCAGTCCCGGTGAGCTGGCTCCACTGGTGGTCACGGTCACTTCGCTCGGCGATACCCTCGATTTGCGAGCCACCGCCTGGACGAACAGCGTGAATGCGGCCGAACTGCGTCAGATTGTGGAGGCGATCGAGCGTAGAATTGGGAATCAACGCTGCGAGGTACCGAGCGGGCGTGCCGCTGCATGAGCCGCTACTCATCATCAGAGAAAACCAACATCTGATTTAGTTCATCACAGCTGCGGATACCCAGTCGCTGACGACCGATAATCTGGAGCTTGGAGTGTATAGGGCCAGTGCGGCGGATCGGTCACGTTGAAGGGATGAGCCGTGTGACTGCGGCCAAATCTTCGCGAGGTCAATCTCTACTACGCCCTGAAGCAAGGTGACGAATGCGAGTGAGAGACGTCTGATACGACTACACGGCGAACAGTGGGTGACACTTGGCACTATGTTTGTTGTCGATGTCTTGCCAGAGATGCTGTGTGTGGACAAGTATCAGCCCTGTCACACATAGGGTTAATGTCCTTAGATTGCGTCCAGTTTCTTTAGATTACAGCGACGGCAGAGCAGCTGGATATTCTGGTCGGAGTTGCTGCCTCCACGTACGAACGGAACGATATGGTCAAACTCTAGGTATTGATCAGAATCACATTCCGCACATCTGCCACCATACTTTTGCCAGACACGCTGTCGAACATCTCGTGGAATCGATCGCGATCTTGGTTCGACTGTTTTGTCGACCACTGTTTGATTTGATCGTTTGATCGCACATTCGAGTATCGACCCGTTAAGAATCGGAGATTCGATGAATCGGTATGTTCCTGAGCCCGCACCACGGTTTGCGCATCGAAGCTCAACAAACTCGTCATTGACAAAACAGGCCACCACCGACCGGTACGGTACTTCGATTGACTTGGGTTCGCCGATGATCAAGAGTCTACTGTCGGTGATCAGGGCTCTACCCTCAATCGTTTCTTGCGTCGGGCCGGTTTTCAATTGCCGTGTGTAGCTCATTTTGGCAGAGCAGTCAGCGTGCACGATTTCACCAGACTTCAACGTGATTCCGGTAGGACACTGCAGTATCGGTAGGCAACCCTTAGAGATGAGCGTTGACTGGCGGAAGTGCTCTAGTTCGTCCAGAAAATATCGCTTGTGAGATGCATTGTGGATGAGCTTGTCGATTAACCATTGGAGTTGCTGGTCCTCATTTGGCCCTAGGTCTTGGTCGATTCGGGCATTCGCAAGCGTGTTTTCGATCAGAGTACTTGCTTGGTGCTCAATGGCGTCATTGAACTCTGCTCTGCTCAAACCGAGACGTTCCACTTGAATGCACAGTTGAGTCCACTCATCCTCCGACAATTCACCATCTTGAGTAGCCGAAATGAAGAGGCTTCTAATCAGCCCTGCACCAGCCGATTTCACTGCTGATCGAGCGAGCACCTTAGCGTCGATATCCACCCATTTGGCCAGCTGGTTGATCTTTTGTTGCTCATTGTCGTCGATACTTCCATCATCAAGGAAGTTTGCCATTAGCATTTGAATATGCTGGTGCCCAAACTCGCTGTTTATTCTCTTCCTTTCAGAATGGGGTATCCCTAGTTTGGAGGCGACCCACTCCAGGCTTCTCGCCTCTTTGTCAGTCAGCTCAAGATCTTTCCACGCACGCTCTACACAAGTTGTGTAGACGCTCTCTTGGACGCCAGGAATGTCGCTCTCATCGATCGAGTAAGAAGCGATTGCTTCACGAAATTCAAATTCCTGTCGCTTCTCTGCCAGCAAGCGGTGGACATACTTCGAAATGTCTTTTATCCGCTTTTCGCGATCCGGATCGACAATCTTACCCCAGCTGTTTTCAAGCCATGTAAGCACTTTGCGTTTATTCAAGGTGTTCTCCTGGCAAGGACAGGATGATCCATACTTCGCCGTTTGATTTGAATAATGCACAGACCCCCTAGCATTACTCGTCGTCGATACTCACTTCGCCCAGCAGATCGTAGTCCTGGCGTTCGGTGATCTCGACCGGAACCATCTGTCCGACTTCGATGTTCTCGCCAGTGACGAAGACATTGCCGTCGATTTCGGGGGCGTCGGCGAAGATGCGGCCGACGAACGTACCGTCGTCCAGCTGGGAATCGATCAGGCAGTCGAGTTCGTACCCGACCAGCGAGTCGCCGAACTCGAAGGCGATCTCCTGCTGCAGTTCCATCAGTTCGTCGCGACGGCGGGCTTTGACTTCATCGGGCAAGTGGCCATCGAGCTTGGTGGCTGGGGTGCCGGGTTCCAGGGAGTAGGGGAAGACGCCCATCCGCTCGAACCGCATCTCCTGGACGAAGTCCTTGAGCTGGTTGTGCTGCTCCTCGGTTTCGCCGGGGAAGCCGCTGATGAAGGTTGTCCGCATGACCAGATTGGGGATGCGCTGGCGGAGCTTGGTCACCAGTGAGACGATTTTTTCCCGGTTCACGCGGCGCTGCATGCGGCGGAGGACTTGGTCACTGACGTGTTGCAGCGGCATGTCGAGGTACGGAATGATCCGCTGAGCCCCGGCGATGGTGTCGATCAGGTCATCGGTGAAGTTGACCGGGTAGAGGTACATCAACCGGATCCAATTCAGGCCGTCCAGCTGATCGAGTTCCTTGAGCAGGTCGGCAAGGCGGACCTGACCGTAGTAATCCATGCCGTAATAGGTGGTGTCTTGAGCGACGAGGATCAGCTCCTTGACCCCGTCACCGATCAGCTCGCGAGCCTCGGCGATGACCATCTCAATGGGCTTGGTGACGTGCTTACCCCGCATCGATGGGATCGAGCAGAAGGTGCAGGTCCGGTCACAGCCCTCGGAGATTTTGAGATACCCGAAGTGTTTCGGCGTGATCCGCAGTCGTTCCTGGTCGTTCATGGCCCGGATCGGGGCAGGGCGAAACAGCTCCCGCTGCTCCGTGATCCCCGCGACGAGGCGATCGGCCACCGACACAATCTCATCGCGACCAAAGACACCGACCACATGGTCGATCTCGGGCATCTCTTCCAGCAGAGCGGCTCCACCGACCCGCTCGGGAAGACATCCGGCGACGATCACGCCACGGGTTTTCCCCTGGGCCTTGAGGTCGAGCATCTCGCGGATGACAGCTTTCGACTCTGCCCGAGATTGCTCGATGAAGCCACAGGTGTTGACGATGACGAAGTCCGCCTCTTCCGGCTTCTCGACCAGCGTGTAGCCGTCGATAGCCA
>QWOR01000293.1 GCA_003669575.1 Planctomycetota bacterium
ACTGATCGATCACGATCTGCGTCTGATCCTCGACCGTCCGGCGCAGGAAGACCCGCAAGCGGCGCGTCATTCCCTGCGCATCATCCAGCTGCCATCCGCCGACATCGGGGCCGGAGATTTCGCGAATGGTCAGCGAGGGAATCGTCAGGAACGAGACTTCGGTCAGGGCTCCCTGTCGTACGCGGTAGGCGAAGTGGTGGTTCACCTGCAGCCCCGAGTCATCCACGGCGATCGCCTCGCCGGTTTCCACGTGAACGATGGTCGTGCCGGCCCCACGCGTGGCGCGCGGTTGCCACGACACGGTGATATCGCCGCCACGATCAACAGCGGTGTCGAGCACTGGACCCGCTTCGCTTTCGCGAATGCGGTAGGCCCCGGTCGCTCCGTTCACCCGCAGATCACGGTCGCCCATGATCTTCGGGAGTTGCACTGAGAGCTTGGCAGCTGCGGTCGGGAGGACTTTCAATGTGAAACGTCCGGCGGGACCTTCCGTGATGGCGGGCAGGTCGAACTCGACATCGAGGACCTGGGGCCCCTTTTTCGACAGCACGACCGAGTAGCCACCAGCGTCTGCCTGCAGTGAGGCCGACTGGCCATCGATGACCGCCTTGTTGAGGGCGACCTCGCGAATTGGCAGGAGCAGGGTGATCTGCTCATCACGCTGGCTCATGACAACCAGACGGGCCTTCACATGAATGACGGCGTTGTCGCCCGCCTGTTCAAAACTGGCGGCGTAGAGGGCCTCGACGACCAGACCATCCACCGGTGCGGGCGTGCGGGTCTCCTCGGGGTGAGCCTGCTTCCACAGCTTGAGGTACAGATCCTGCGGGATGTACACCCGATCGGCAGTCGACGGATCATCCCCGGAGTAGGGCAGGACCACATGCGGAGTCGTCGGAGCGGTGGTGGGAGGTGGGACCGGCGTGGTCACGGTGGCTGCTGGTTTCGGAGCCACCTCAGGGGCGGGCTTGTCTTCTGCCGAGGCGACAGACGACAGCAGGCTCAGCGAGAACAGCAGGGCAGCTGCAGTGACGGGGGGTGACTTACAGCCGGAGTCCGCCGAGCAGCAGCGGGCGGGACAGAGCTTCAGCAATCCACAAATCACAATCTGGATCAGCAGCAACCAGCCACCGAAGAAGAGTCCATCGACGAGCGGCTGGCAACGACCCGGGAGCAGCGGAGCCAGCGCGATCGAACCGAGCACCAGCAGCGCCACCATGGCTGATCGCCAGGTCCACGGAAGACGGCGACAGAACCAGCCCAGCACGAACACCGCCGTCATCACAAAGCAGGTCCAGTCGCGTGACTTGTCACGACGAACGAAGGTCAGATGCAGATCGGTCGCAGCACTGCCGTCGCCGAGGAATGTGAATTCCCGCTGAACGGAATCTTCAGGAGCAACCAGCGTCAAAGCCAGTGAGAGGAGCCCGCCGAGTTGAGGCTGCGGGGCAGATTCAGGTGGTGAAGATTTTTGGTCTTTGTCCTGGTCGCTTTCGTCCCCGCCACCTGCTCCGCCCATGGCTCCGTTATCGGAAGGCGGATTGGGGGCGAAATCATCTTGTAACTTGGACTGAACCTGTTTTGCATCGTCTGTTTTCGACTTGCGTCCAAGTGAGAGGTTCCTGTTCACGGGGTCTAGCGCACCAAACGGTACAGTCTGTTGAAACCCCGGGGCGTTCTTCGACACCATCGATTCGGGATGAACAAATAGCGGGGCATCAGCTGCTTCCTCTGGTTGCGTCTCGCTATTGGTTTCGACCCCCAGTGCACTGGCGGCAGTCGGTCGCTCGATGCCGAAGCTATCGACACCAACCCGTACGGGAGTTGATCCCTCAGACATCGGAGCTTCCGCTGGCGCAAAGGCGGGCATCGCGGTGGGATGTGCCAAGCTCCTGTCTCTGATGTGTTGTAGTGACGTATTCACTTTCTCTGCAGACTCGTTCAGGCCCCAGAGACGCTCAGCCGTTTCGTGATTGGCGTATCTGGGCTCGATGCTCAGGAAGATCAGCAGCGGTGTCCCGACTAACGCAAAGCCGAAAATCGACTTGAGCCAGCCGAATTTTTCGACCGACTTTCGCAGTCCCCAGATCAGCAGGAATACAACGCTGATCAGTACCACGGAATCGCGGATCTGCTGCGGACTCGGAGCTCGCAGCATTGAACTCCACTGCCCGAGTGCGCCGTCTCTGTCGAGTGGACGTGTCGGCTGGAACGCTCCGGGGCTTTCGACGAGCAGCAGGTGATTGGGGTGATACAGGTTCCACGACTGCTTCAACAGATTGAGGGGCTGTTCCTCGCCCCGGCCATCGAGGACCGTGAATGAGGGGGGCGCTTGCCGGAAGTCCGCATCGAAGGTGGCGGGCACACTCGACCGGTAGAACAGGGTCAGTGAATGCTTCTTGTCGGCCTGGCCATCCTGAGGGACGGCAACCAGCAGCCCGTCACCCTGCTGGCGGATCTCCTGCGGCGCTCCATCGAGTTGGACTGCCCAGAGGACGACCTCGGCGGGCAAACGCACCTTCAGGTTCTGTACGCCGACAGCTGTGAATTCGAGGTCGGCCTGATGCTGCAGCTCGCCATTTCGACCATAGACAGTTTTGTAATCCGCGGAGTGTCCGATCGCCGTCGGAACCTTGGCCCGGTCGAAGCGTTGTTCGCCGACAGCCAGCGTCCAGCCGGGGCGTGTGTATCGAAAGCCCGCGACGATGGTTTCTTTCGGCGTGTATTTCGCTGACGGGAAGTCGATCGGATCGACCTTCTGCAGTGGCTGGCCCGAGACATCGGTGGCGACGGGGGAGAGGAACTGTTCTTGCGACGCTTCGATGGCGACGAATCCCGTTTCACGTTCCGCTCCCACCACCGACAACGCGGGGCAGCTGAACGGTCCGCTGGCCGAGCGTGGCTGGCGAATGTCGACGGACAGCAAATACGCATCATTGGCATATCGATCGAGTCGCAACGTCCAGCGGCGAAGCCCATTCCGGGGAGCCGCTGCGGTCTGCTCAACGATCTTGGGCGGGATCATCCGTGCTTCGTCGTCCGGAGCCATCTGGACGGCCCGCCGTTCCTGCGGCGGCATGACGTGGGAGGTCAGGCTGAACCGCAAATCGGTTCCCGTGGACTCGGGCAAGTCAATCAACAGCTGTCGCACTCCGCCGCCTTCGACCTGCAGTTGCGTCTCGATGTGTGTGTTCAGTGCATCGGGTTCGATCCGGAAATAGGTCGACTGGTGGCTCGACAATCGGGCGGGCTTGCGTGAGACATTCAGCTGGCCTTTGTATTCGGAGTCCTGCAGGCTGAAACCGAGACGCACGTTCCGCCCCAGCGAGGCGATCTTCTGTCGCAGCTGTTCCAACTCCGCCGGGCTGGGAGCGTCCAGACCCACGACCTCAGTCGGGACGATGTCGAGTGCGGGCTCGGCGGAGATCCCGAACAACCCTTCAATGACGCCCACCTGCGGCAGCCGGATGCGGGGCAGGGCGATCTGGGTCGGTTCTTCAGCGACGGGCCACTTGTCGGGCTCGAGTGCGGCGTTGAGCGTCAGCGACACCATCTCGTCGGCCGGGATCGGCTGGGGGAAGGTGATGCGGACCTGATTCAGTGATGCTTCCTGCGGGATCACCTGCCATGTGACGGACTGATCGCCGACGAAAACGCTGCGGATCTGCCAGGCTGCGGGAATGTTGACCTGGGCATCGAACAGTGGGGCCAGCCGTGTCTGGAGATTGATCACCGCCGTGAAATCGAGGCCCGTCGAATTGATGTCGAGCAGCTGCGTCATCGCTGCGCGGACTTCGCGGTTCTTGGGCTCGGTGACGAAGGGGAGCTTGAAGCGGGGCTTCCAAATCTGGAAGTGCAGCAACGACTCGCCGCTGGCTGTGGTGACAGCCTGGCTGACCACGGAACGGACGCCATCGAGTTCGCCGACCCGGAGGCGGACTCCTGCCGGGTAGCGGACCTCGGCGACGCCGACTTGCGATGTCATTTCGTTGAAGACGAGCGTCGGGACTTCCCACGCAGCATCGGCGGCGGCCTTCAGTACGCCTCGGAAATTGATCTCTCGACTGCCATCGAGTGGCTGGCGATAGGCCAGAGTAATCGTGGTGCGGGCCGGGTCATTCGGCGTTTCACTCAGTTGCCACGATTCGAGTCCGGTCGATTCGACGCCGGTGATCTCCAGTGATTGTGGCACGGTACAGACAATGCGATCGACGGGACGACCGACGACTTGCAGGGCCGTCTTCGCACTCCAGGCGACTTCACCCGGAGCGACCGCCACTGCGAAAGCGGTGTTTGCCAGGGTCAGCGAATCGCTGCGTGTGCTGGTCTGACGATTCGTAATCTGCAGCGAGACCGAGCTGCGACCACCGATGGAGACGTGGTATTCGGCGGGCTGGTCCGCCGGGGTTGTCCGTTGCAGGCTCGATCCGTCGGAGGTGAGGAACTTCCCGGCAGGGAGGGACACGACCAGTTCACCGCTCGCGGCGGGGACGACTCCGAAACCGGTCGCCAGATCGCTGCCCACTGCCGATAAGCGGGCCGACAGCTCCAGACTTAGCGTGCCTGCACCTTGCACGTCGGTATAGACCCGCAGAACATTTGGCTTCTCTCCATGCCATCCGGACAGTGCGGGCTGGCCATTGATCAGGCACTTCTCCACCGACAGACCATCGGTCGGAACCGACAGCTCTGCCCAGCGGGTGTCGAAGTTCGTGAACTGAATTGTCGCGGCCAGAACCAGTTGATCGCCATCGATTTTTGCCACGTAGTTGGCGGAGGAGATGACCAGCCCCGATGGTTGGGCCGAGGCTGCCTGGTGTTTGAGAGCCTGTTCGATGAGGGCCTCGAAGTCGGCTTTCTTGAGCAGGACTCCCTGCCGGTCCTTGGCCATGACGGCGTCGAACTCTTCCAGCGGGACAAACAGGTGTCGAATCGGCTGGTCGAGCAGTTTGTCCTCGGCCCGCACTTGCACAACTGCAAGGCCAAGCATGACCGTAAACGTCATTGCGAGGTTGAGGCAGAATTGAACCACGGAGGCACAGAGGCACGGAGTACTGGTCCGTAGGGATGTCGAACGAGCTTGCAAAGGATCGACTTTGGCATACGGATGAAGAGTGCATTCGGACTCGTGCGATGACCACGCAACGTGCCCTCGTTCATCCCTCCGTGTCTCCGTGCCTCGGTGGTTCATCTCCGCACTGGCGAGGCCTCGCCCCATCATCTCTCTGAAATACTGACCGCTGACGACTGATTGCTGATCGCTTCTCATGTTCTCTCTCCTTTCCCTGTATTCAATCAGGCCTGCGGCTGGTTGTTGTCCGGATTACCAGGCGGAGGAGGGGGAGTATCAGGAGAGGAGGACTCCGTCGCGGATGTGGTGGTTTCGTTCGAAACGGTCGCAGCTGCCGGGGCCGTTGGCGTCACTGCAGCTGAGCCCATGAGCGGTGCTGCCACGATGGCTGAAGCAGCGATCGCGCGGCGTCCGAACAGCGATTTGATCGTCCACAGACCGAGCAGGAAGAACAGACCATACCGCGTGGCCAGGAGTACATGGGCCAGTGTCTGCGAGTCCTTCAATCCGTACAGCACCGCTGCGAAGATTGCCATCGCCAGCACGCTCAGTTTGTTGTCGATTGAGGTCTTCATCAGCAGGAGGGCAATGCCGCCAGCAGCGAAGCTGAACAGGAACGCCATTCTGACCCGATTCCACCAGGTGACGGTCATCTGCAGAGCTCCGCCGAGATTGGAGAACTCATAAGCCACTCGACCCTGTGTCGGGAGCCGCTCCGTGGAACCAGTGTCACCGAACCATGACGGATCGATCGATGCAGGCTGGCGATGCCCCCACCAGAAGGCATGCCACGGACGAATCTGGTACGAGGAGACGAATCCCTCGGGATCGCCGACCAGCGAGAATTTCTCCGGCACATAGACGATCGTCTTAAGTTGCTGGACCGGAACCGTTTCCTTTTGTCCGAGCACTGGCATCGGCAGATCGAGCGAGCCGCGGCCATAGGAGCTGTCGCCGAGCGTCGGGTTGACGGTCCACTGGAAGTGCAGCGAGATGACGAATTCCTGGTCGCTGCCCGAGTCGCGCGCCACATTGATCCAGTAGGTCTCCCACAGATTGCCCAGCTGTTGATCGCTGGCGATGTCGGCCCGTTCGAGGCTGACTTCCCGACCGGCGACGGTCACATTCAGGACCTTGAGCCCCTTGGGCAGGTGAGCCAGCAGGCGTTGACGTTCGCTGGTCTTAAGGCGGAATCTGGCCAGATAGGTGGCATCGGACGACTCGCCAACGACGACCTCAACCATCTCCTTCGACACGACCGAGGCGACGACCTCTTTGATCTCGTATTTAGTTTGGGTGAGTTCGAGCTGGATCGCTTTGTCATCGGGCTGGGTGAAGTAACGGAACGCCTGCGTCCCGTTATGCGGGAGCAGAGTCAGCTCGCGGACATCGATTGGTTCGACATCCCCACCCGTGGCCTGGGCACTGACTGCCAGCGAGTCATCCTTGGTGATGGCGAGTTCGCCGCTGACTTGTGAAAGCGGCGTCTTGGTTTCACCCTTCACGTAACCGAGGGGCCGGATCGCCTGGACGGCGATCTTGCGGTCCTTGGCTCCCGCAGCCTGGTCGGGCTTCTGGTCATACGAGATGGAGAAACTCTGTGTTCCGAGGACTTCCCGCTGCATCACCACGGTCCACTCGACCCAGCCGTCTTTTGCGGGGGCTGCGGACTTCTGCTTGATGCCGGGGGAGCTGTTCTGAGTCGATACGCTCTCGATCTGAATGCGATCGGAGACGGTTTCGGGGACGAGGAAGCGGAACGTGTCGATCCCGGCGTACTGCACCTGGAAATCGAGACGGGTCTTCACTTCAGTCAGTTCTGGTTGCAGGCGCACAGTCGTAGCCACCGTCGACTGGATGCGAGTCGGCTTGCGCATAGTTTTCACCGGAATCGTGACCGGGCGACGCGTGTAGCTCCACGAAGATGTGGCCAATGCGTCCCCCGCGGCGGTGCCGGGAACAACGGGCAGCGGTTGAGCCGAGACGAGTCCCTGGTCATTCGTGATGACCTCGATCGACTCCCGGGCAAAAACATGCAGCGTTCCGGTATCTCGTTCGACCTCGACGGGTTCCAGCACCGGCAGAATGAGTTCTGCCTGGTCCTGGCCCGCGCTGTAGTTGCGGTGACTTCGGATCGTGACCGGGACCTGGCCGACGGTCTTGTCATTGAGACTGACAGTCAACAGGTGGGCACTGTCATTGACGTTGAACTCTTTCAGCCCGGGACATTCGACGTTGTCGATGGTCAGTCCTTCGGGGATTTTGATCTGCAGCTGAAACAGTCCCGCTCGTTCGATGGTGTAGTTCAGGACGGAGTTGAGTCGCAGTTCGTCATCCATGAACACGAGTTGGGCCACTTGATCGACCAGAACGCGTGACTGGACCGGTTTGACAGAGACCTTGAGTGCGAACTTGGGGGAGTAATATTTGAAGGAGGTCACTCCCTGGCCCCGCAGCTTGCTGAACAGCTCGTCTCCGTCGATGCGGACGACGCCTTGCTGCTGTTCAATCGTCAGCGTGAGATCCCGGGAGTGGAAAATGCCGATCTGGCCCGACTCCCGAACCACATCCAGAGCGTGAATACCGACATTCTGCGTATCGGTCGAACCGGCGATGTCGAAGGGCTCGTCCGGGATTTTGCGTTCGGTGTGGATCTCGACATTGATCTTGCCGGTCTGGCCTCCCAGCAGATCGATCGTGACGAACTGTCGACCGTCTTCTTCCTTGGCGGACCAACCCTTCAGACGGGATTCGGCAGAAACATCGAGAATCCGTTGATCAGTTGGGACGGAGGCACGCAGCTGAGAGACCTCGCCGCGAAGGACCTCGTAGGAGAGGAGGGCGTCGGTGTGGATCAGGCCATCTTCAATACTGACCTTGGTGTAATTCGTGACACTGGCGAGCAGGTCCATCTCGGGTTTGCTCGTGGCTTTCGGACGCCAGCGGGCTGCGATACGAGGAGTGGCTCCGAGATTCGCCTTGATGCGGGTCTGCTTCGCCGCCGCTTCGACGGGAATGCCGATGAGGCGCGGTGTGACTTCGACGGTCTGGTCTGCTTCGGGGATCATGATCTCGAAGATCGTGATCCCAGTTGTCGGGACATCGAAGCCGAAATCACGCCCCTCGGGCGAGGTATGAACCCGTGCCGTGAGTTCAATGGTGACCTTCTGCTCGCCAGCATTGCCGAATAACAGCGAGTAGTTGCCTTCTCCAGTTCCTTTCAGCAGGATCTTGTCGCCGGCTTCGAGTTTGCCGACAGCCGCGTCACCAAACCGAATCGGGATTTCTACCCAGGGAGTTCCCAGCACATTCACGGTCAGTTCCGCGCGAATGCGAGCCAGATCCTGTTCCACGGTTGCGACGTAGCTGGCACTGGTAATGACCGCCGAGACCGTGGGGGCTGCTGGCAGCTGCTTTTCAGCCGCTTCTTTGAGCCGTTTGTACTCAGCCAGCGGAACAACGACGCTCGCTCCCTGGCTCTCAAAAATTCCCTTGAGGAACTTGAAGGGGAGGTAAACCTCGTGTGGCCCACTCGGCTTGTCAGTGGTGGACCCCGCGGTTTGGGGCGCAGTTGGGGACGTCGATGCTGCAGGAGCCGCCTCACCTGGGGGCTTCGCCGGTTCAGTCGCGGCGGGAGGTGTTTCCTGACCAAGGAGTGGGAACGCCTCACCCATAAATAGGGTGAAGCACACAAGTGACAGAATCAGCGGGCGCATGGTCGCATCCTTCGACAACCGATCACGGGCACTCGCTCGCCCGTTTCGATTGTAGTGTAGGCAATTTGGTGCCGTTTGGGCAGGTTGTAATGCTTGTGCCGTCTGGAGGATTTTGAATTGGTTATGGGGAAACCGAAGATTGGACGGAATTGCTCAATTCGCCGTTGCATAAAATCTCTGAATATTCAGGAATATTCCATAAAGTCGAGGGAACAAATTTTTTCGATAGAAGCTCTGTACAAAGCACGACTCGCATCGCAAACCTCCGTTGCCATGCGTCTGTGATGTTGTGAACATGCAATCAGTTCCCGCGCGATTCGCTTTGATTTTCACAGGATCTGCACTTGAGTCCCCCCGTCCCGACTGTTCGAACCGGCTCGAACCGCTGCGTGGCAGTGATTGATGTCGGTACCAATTCGATTCGGATCGCCATCGCCGAGATTGATCCGGCGGGCCAGATTCGTGTGATCGAGAGCCTTTCCCAGGGAGTACGTCTGGGTAAGGACACCTTTATTCGGGGTGAAATTGCCAGAAGTACCATGGAGGACTGCGTTCGCGTCCTGAAGGCATACCGCAAAAAGCTGGCAGAGTATCAGATCACCCGCGCCGATCAGATCCGCGTCGTCGCCACCAGTGCCGTACGCGAGGCTGCCAATCGCATTGCCTTCGTCGATCGTATCTACATTGCGACCGGATTCATCGTCGAGCCGATCGACGAGCCGGAAGTCCATCGTATCACCTACCGCAGCATCAAGCAGCAGCTCGATGCTCACTCCGAATTCGAGGACGCTCGGATCGCGATCGCGGAAGTCGGGGGGGGGAGCACGGAACTGCTGTACGTGGATGCCGGAAACGTGGCGTATTCGCATGCCTTTCGAATTGGCTCGCTGCGCCTGCATGAATCGCTGGAGTCTTTGCGTGCGACTCACTCCAAGCTGCGGGACATCATGGAGAGCGAAATTCATCGCCAGCTGGAGACGCTTCCCTCGCACATTCCCGGGAATCGAAAGGTTGAACTGATCGCGCTGGGGAGTGATGCCCGTTTCGCCGCGAAGCAAATCCTTAAGGAGTGGGACCAATCACAGTTTGGCAAGATCAGCGTCAAGCAGTTGACCCGCTTTGTAGATGAGTTCCTGGAGCTTGGCGAAGACGCCATCGTGCGCAAGTACCGTATCCCGTTTTCCGATGCTGAGACAGCGGGAGCTGCGCTGCTGACGTACCTGGAACTCGCGAGATTGTTGAATCTGGACCAGATTCATGTGAGTACTGCGAATTTGAGAGACGGTCTGCTGCGCGAGATCGCAGACGGTGGGGCATGGTCGGAGGATTTTCGCGGACAGATTGTGCGTTCAGCTTTGGAACTCGGACGAAAGTATCAATTCGACGAAGAACATGCTGTTCAAGTCGCTGAGCTGTCACAAAAACTTTTTAATGAGTTGAAAGCGGAGCACGGATTCGACGCCCGTTATGAACTCCTCCTGTATGTCTCAGCGATCCTGCACGAGGTTGGCCTGTTTATCAACACCAGCAGCCTGCACAAGCACTCGATGTACATCATCATGAACAGCGAGTTGTTCGGGTTGTCGACAGCTGATGTGTTATTGGTGGCGCTGGTGACTCGCTATCACCGGCGTTCATCACCCAAGCCGACTCATCCGTTTTATGGCACGCTTGATCGAGACGGGCGTGTGTCAGTCTCGAAGATGGCTGCGATTCTCCGCATTGCGATCTCGCTCGATGCTTCCCGGAGCAGTCGAGTGCGAGAGCTGGAGTTCCATCGCAAGGCAGGCACGCTGGTGATTTCGGTACCCCACGTCGACGACCTCTCTATTGAGCAACTGACTCTCAAGCAGAATCGCGGCATGTTTGAGGAGATCTTTGGCATGCAGGTGCAACTGCGGACCTCGACGCGAGTCGAGTATCGACCGGGAGGAGTCGCTCGTTAGACATGTCGGAACGGCTTGCGTGGGTCAAAGATACATTTCGAGAGATCGGGATGAGTCGGAGACGCTCGCGGAACAA
>QWOR01000284.1 GCA_003669575.1 Planctomycetota bacterium
GTGGAACGTCGCATCTCCAGAACAACATCTGAGGATGAGCGATCGAACTCGGATGGACTGGGTTTACCGATCCATCGTCCGTCATTCCAGACACCAACGACGCAACAGACCTTCAGTTGGTCTCCGTTTATCACATAGATCCCCAAGACATCGCTACCGCTCTCTTGTGATTCGTATGAACGGTGATCCCAGATCTTCGGATTCGCTGTCGAGTCGAGAGCAAAGGTACCGGCCCACAGTTCCTGTCCGCCCATATCCATTGCCGCATAGGAGTGGTCATCACGAAACACCAATCGAGCTGCCTCCTGCGTGCTTCCAGGAGGATCCACTGCGACGATGTCCCAGGTTCCATAGAACTCATTGAGTGCTTGTGTCGAGATTGGTTCCATGTGACACTCCAAACGAAGTTTGTTGATACGAATCTAACGCAGACCACCCGTGGCGAAGATCACTTCGCCGGTCAACCACATGGAGTCATCCGAGGCCAGAAAGGCAACGACCTTGGCAATGTCCGCAGGCGTGCCCATCCGCCCCAGCGGGGTCATGGCCACCAGCAGTTTTTCCAGGTCGCTGCCGACACCGTATAGACCGGCCGCTTTAGTCCCTTCACTGAGCGTGGCACCGGGATTCACCGAGTTGACCCGCAGGTTTCGCGGTGCCAGCTCTTTCGCCAGGACGCCCGTCACGGCATCCAGCCCCGCTTTACTGGCGGTATAGATGGAGTATCCGGGCGGATGCGAGCGAGAGGCTCCGGAGCCAATATTGATGATGCTTCCACCGTTCGAGCCAAAGTGATCGAGCGACTCGCGTATGACCAGCATAGGGCCGAGGAGATTGACTTGGAACTCGCGGTGGAACTCCTCCTCCGTCAGTTCCACGATCGGCATCGCCTGATAGACCCCAGCACAATTGACCAGAATGTCGAGTGGGCCAAAGGTGCTCTTCACTCGTTCGAAGAGCCTGGCGACTTCTTCTGCGTTCGAGACATCCGCTGGCACGGCCACGGCACGACCACCAGCAGCTGTGATCTCCTGAACAACAGCTTGCGCACCCGCCTGGTCACTGGCGTGGTTCACCACCACGGCAGCTCCATTGGCTGCCAGCTCTCTGGCGATCCCCGCGCCGATGCCTTTGGATGCGCCCGTCACCAGGGCTGTTCTTCCTCGTAGTTTCGACAAGTTCTTGTCCTCCTCTCCCTGAGACACCAGGGAAAGGAGGTTGTGACAAGTTCGTATAGATTTTTTCAGTTGAGGTGCATCGCCTGACCGAAGTCGCCCCTGTCGAGCAATTGCCGCAGCCAGTCGACCTGGGACTTCGGTTCCAGAAAGGGATGTTCGCGAAATAGCGCTGCGTACTGAGCATGCATCGAACTCTCCACTGTCCGAACGGCACCAGCTGAGATATCCATCATGCGTTGCAGGTGCAGCGGGACAAACTGCAGGAGATCGGGATCGACATGCCCTGCCTCAATAAATCCCTTGGTCTTCTTGGGGCAGCGACAGGGATTGCTGGCGTTGACCAGACCGCACTGACCATGCATGAACTGGTAGAGGTCACAGCGGGCGCGGGACAGGCTTTGCCGAAAATTGACGGCTGTCATCTCCATGATCTCCCCGCCGACGATATCGCTGACCTCGAAGATTTCGCCAAGTGTGAAGATCAATCGCTGCTTACGGTCGAGGCAAAGTAACATCCCGGTCATACAGGAGATCTTGGCTTCCTCGACCAGGAGTGGAACTTCCACCGGCACAGATTTCGGGTCGGGCAGATCCATGTCGGGCGTCTCATTGATGGCGCTGGCATAGCTGGCGAAGGTCTGCTCTTGTTTCTCGCCACCACGGCGTTTCATGTTCAGTACGTGGTTCACCGTAATCCGGTAGAGCCAGGTCCGGAACTGACTGTTCGCCTGGAACGTACTGAGCCGAGTGATCGCCTTGATCAAGACTTCCTGCGTAACCTCCTCGGCATCCTGGCTGTGGAAGACCATGCGGATCGCGATATTGTAAATCCAAGCCTGATGCCGCAGGACCAGTTTCTCCAAGGCCTGACGATTACCATTTTGTGCATGCTCGATCAGTTCGGTCTCGATCGACTCATCTGCGACCTCGGTAAAGGGATTGTGCATGGCCGAGTTCCTCGCCTTGGACATCTGAATTCCGACTGTCGAACATCATCCACGACTTGGATGCATTCGACACAAGTCTGTGACAACCGGCACTGACGATCCACGAATTTCTGGCCATGTTCTGATCACGTCAACCAGCCGATTCCGGGGTGAAGCTCGACTCGCAAAACACCCCACACCACTCAGTCCACCAAACCTTCCAGCTTCGAATTGACTCACATACCGTCTGGACGGTATGTTTTGAACCGTACAATGAACTCGGAATCGCTTTCGCGGTGGTTTAGCCCGATCCAAATGGGTCAAGCTGTGTCATTTCGGCACAATCACTTCGAGTTAGCGGTTTCTTGCTGAATGCGACCAAATGAGACACCCCTTATCGAATGCCATGGGGCTGCGCCCCTCCGTTCAACGTCTTCTGAATTCTCCGCACGGGTTCATGCCCATCTGGCCAGTAGGAATCGCACTATTCCTGGTATTGGCCGGGTGCGGTCAACCCAACACCTATCAGGCCCCTCCCCCACCTGATGTGCAAGTCTCTCTCCCTCGCCAATTGACAGTCACCAGTTACGTGGAGGTGACTGGTACGACCCAGGCTTCAGAGCGGGTCGAGTTGCACTCCCGCGTAAAGGGCTTCCTGGTCGAGCGGAAGTTTGAGGATGGAGCACTCGTCAATGCGGGGCAGTTGCTGTTCGTCATCGACGAGGAACCGTTCAAGGTCAAACTCCAGTATGCCCAGGCCAAGGCGAACGAGGCTGAGGCGAATGTCAAGAAAGCCAATGAATCAAAAGCGAGGGAGATCGCCAAGGCTCAGTTCAGCGTTCGAGAGTCGCAGCTGGCGCTGGCGGAATCGGATCACGAAAGGCGCTCCAACCTGCTGGCCAAGCAGGCATCGTCAAAGCAGGAATTTGATCAGTCGTCCGCGACGCTCAACAGTGCCAAGGCCCAGCTGCTGGCCGCCAGAGCGGAGGTTGAACAGGCCGAAGTGAACTACAGTACGGGTTTACTCAGTGCCGCTGCAGCATTGAAGCTTGCCCAATCAGAGGTCCGGACTGCTGAACTGGATCTGGAATACTGTCGGATCGTGGCCCCGATCAGTGGTCGAATCGACCGCCGGGTCTTCGACATTGGGAACTACATCACCACCGATGCAGCCACACCGCTGGCGACGATCGTGCGGGTCGACCCGATCTATGCCTACGCAGCTGTCAGTGAGAATGATCTGCTCAAAGTCAAAACACGATATGGAATCCAGGGAGACGGCCAGACGATTCCGGTGTTGATGTCTCTGGGTGACCAGCGTGACTTTTCGATTTCAGGCACGATTGATTACATCGCCCCGACCGTCCTCTCCGGGACGGGAACCGTGCAGATTCGCGGCGTATTCAAGAACTCCGGGCTCATTATCCCCGGGATGTTCGTTCGTTTCCGCATTCCGTCCGAGGAACTGCCCGACGCGATTCTGGTTTCGGAGCGGTCGCTGGGCTACGACCAGAGTGGAGCCTACATCTACGTCGTGAATGCTGAGGATGTCATTGAGCGACGGCTTGTTGTTCCAGGGGATACCGTCGACTCTTACCGCGTCATCCAAGGTGAGTTGAAGGCCAACGAACGTGTGATGTCGGACGGCCTGCTCAAGGTCCGACCGGGAATGAAAGTGAACGCGAAGTTGCCCACACCTGAAGCTGAGGCCAAAGGCAAGGTCGCCACGGGTTCCCCCCACGATGCACCGCCACCCTCCCCATAGTCCCACTGATCGTTTCTCACCAGAAACGCGCCCGACAGAACTTCCCACAGAGCTTGATCGAATCTCGGCGGCACAGCCTCCGCAGTGCTGGCAGAGAGAGTTAACCCATGTTGTATCGCTTCTTCATTGATCGCCCCATCTTCGCCAACGTCATCGCCATCATCACGATGATTGTGGGGGCGGTCTCACTGATGGGATTGCCGGTCGAGCAGTACCCCAAGCTCACCCCTCCCACGGTGCAGGTGACCGCGAACTATCCCGGCGCCAATGCTCGTGTTCTCGCGGATACCGTGGCTGGCCCCATCGAACAGGCTGTCAACGGCGTGGAGAACATGATCTACATGAACTCCGTCTGCTCGGACAACGGAACCTACACACTCACTGTCACCTTTGAAGTGGGCGCGGACCTCGACCGCTCCCAGGTGCTGGTCCAGAATCGCGTGGCCTCCGCCTTGCCCCGACTGCCACAGGAGGTCCAGCGACTGGGCGTCATCGCACAGAAGCAATCCACCAACATGGTGATCGTGATCGGCCTGACCTCCACTAAGAAGGAGCATGGCGGACTCTTTCTGAGCAATCTGGCCGAAATCCAGGTCAAGGACTCTCTGAGCCGAGTCCCCGGCGTGGGCAATACCCAGGTCTTCGGGAGCAGCAGCTACGGCATGCGTATCTGGCTCGATCTCGACAAGTTGAAGGCCCGCGAGCTGACCGCCAGTGATGTCGTGTCGGCCATCTCCGCACAGAACGTCCAGATCGCTGCTGGTCAGATCGGGCAGCGCCCCGCCGAAAGCAGCCAGAACAACCAGTTCACCGTTTCCACCCAGGGGCGATTCAGCGACCCGGAACAGTTTGGAAACATCATCGTCAAATCGGTCCAGGACCCCGCGGGCGAAGTCCGGTTGATCCGCGTCAAAGATGTGGCCCGCATTGAGCTGGGGGCACAGACATACGCATCGTGGATGGAAATCAGCGGCACACCCGCAGCTGGGGTGGCTGTGTTTCAGCTGCCGGGAGCCAACTCGTTGAATGTGGCCAAGGCCGTCCAGAAGCAGATGGAGGAAGTGAAACTCAGCCTCCCCGAAGGAGTCGTCTACAACGTCGCCTTCAACCCCACGGAGTTTGTTGAGGAGTCGATTCACGAGGTTTACAAGACGCTGTTTGAAGCAGGCGTCCTGGTATTGATCGTGATCATGCTCTTTCTGCAGGACTGGCGAGCAGTACTCATCCCCGCCACGACTGTCCCCGTCACGATCATCGGGGCGTTCGCTGCCATGCTGGCGATGGGTTACTCCATCAACATGCTGACGCTGTTCGGGCTCGTGCTGGCGATCGGGATCGTGGTGGACGATGCCATCGTGATCGTCGAGAACGCGGTGCATCACATCGACCACGGAAAGCTCGCCCCCCGGCCGGCCACCGTGAAAGCCATGGGCGAGGTCATCGGTCCCGTGATCGGGATCACCCTGGTTCTGATGGCGGTCTTTGTCCCAACTGTCTTCATGGCGGGGATCACGGGTAAACTGTACCAGCAGTTCGCTCTCACCATCGCGGCCACTGCCATCATCAGTGCCATCAACGCCGTGACCCTCAAGCCCGCGCAGTGCGCGGTCTATCTGCGTCCCACCCAGAAGAAGAATTTCTTCTTTCGGGGGTTTAACCGTGTGTATGAATGGTTCGAAGGAATCTATGTTCGCATGGTCCGGTGGATCGTCTCGCATTCCGCGTTGACGATGGTGTTGTTTGTTTTTATTGCCGTTGGAACCGGGTACTGGTTTACCCAATTGCCGACCAGCTTTGTTCCGACGGAGGATCAGGGATACGCCATTCTCGCGGCACGACTGGACGATGCCGCCTCGCTGGAGAGAACAGAAAAGGTCATTGCGAAACTCAATGACATCCTGGGAAGCACACCGGGAGTTGAAAGCTGGTTCACCATCGGCGGCATGTCACTTCTGGATGGCTCGACCGTGCCGAATGCCGTAACAATATTCCTGACATTTGAACCCCGTCAGGAACGTCTCAAGAATCCCGCCAAGTCGATGGAAGCCATTATCGGTGGGCTGTATGGAAGGCTCTCGCAAATCCCCGAGGCGATCGCATTCACGTTTCCCCCACCAGCCATCGAAGGGCTGGGACAGACCGGCGGATTCGAGTTCCGATTGCAGGATCGTGCCAATCAGGGATTGGAGCAGCTGCAGCAGGTGGGAGACTCTCTGGTCGCCGACGGCAACGCGCAGTCCTCACTCCAGGGGCTGCAAACATCCTTCCGGGCAGGCACTCCTCAGCTCTATGTCGACATCGATCGCGAGAAGGCGACCAGCCTCGGAATCCCTCTCCAGTCGGTCTTTGCCACCATGCAGGTCTCGCTCGGTTCGGCCTATGTGAACGACTTCAACAAGTTTGGTCGCACCTGGCAGGTCCAGGTCCAGGCCGACCAGCAGTTTCGACGCCAGCCCGACGACATCCGTCGACTGGAAGTCCGCAATACAGCCGGGGAGATGATCCCGATTGGAGCGTTTGCCAAGGTGCGCATGTCGACGGGACCTCAAATGATCCCCCGGTACAACTTGTATTCCTGTGTCACGATCAACGGGAATGCCAAACCGGGAGTCAGCTCCGGCCAGGCCATGCAGATCATGGAACAGATGGCCCGGGAGAAGCTCCCCCCGGGAATGGGCTACGAATGGAGCGGGATGTCTTACCAGGAGAAGCAGGCGAGCGGGCAAGTGTTCTATGTATTCGGGATGGCGGTGCTGATGGTCTATCTCGTACTCGCGGCACAGTATGAGGACTGGTTCCTGCCGGGCGCCGTGATTCTGGTCGTGCCACTCGCACTGCTGGGAACGGTCGCAGCCGTATCGATTCGTGGGATGGACAACAACATCTACACGCAGATCGGAATCGTACTGATCATTGCACTGGCCAGTAAAAATGCCATCTTGATTGTGGAGTTCGCCCGCGACCTCCATAACCAGGGGCGATCGATTGTGGATGCCGCGGTCGACGCTGCCCGGATGCGGTTCCGTCCGATTCTGATGACTTCTTTCGCCTTCATCCTGGGAATCTTCCCACTGGTGATTGCGAATGGAGCGGGCGCCGCCAGCCGTCGCTCGCTCGGAACAGCTGTGTTCGGCGGAATGATCGCAGCCACATTCCTGGCGGTATTCTTCGTGCCCGTGTTCTATACCGTCATTCAACGACTGAGCGAGCGGTTTCGGCCACACAAGCTTCAGGAAGCTCATGCTGGTCACGATGGGTTACAAGCCATTCATCCCGACAGTCATGTGGATTAGGAATGTGTTATGAAAACTCCAGTGATATCGACCAGACAGCCTGCGGAAACGCGTCAGCGGTTGCTCGACGAAGCTGCCAGAGTCATCCTCGACAAGGGATTGACCGGGATGACGCTGGACACGGTCGCCAAAGGTGCGGGCGTCAGTAAGGGGGGATTACTGCACCACTTCCCCAGCAAGCAACTTCTGGTCGATGCACTGGTCTCGGATTTGTATCACCGTTTCGTGGATGACTGGAAACAGCTGGCTGATGCCGATCCGGTCAAAACCGGTCGGTTGACGCGGGCGTATCTCAAGCTCGCCACGGGTGAGCGAGATGAGCGTTTCCACCGACTGATGACTGTCATCTCCGTCGAAGACCGTCAGAATCAAACGATGCGAGTTCTCTGGAGAGACTTCCTGACCTCACTGCTCCGCGCCAGCGAGCCGGGGGACGAGGCGGATTCGGTCATCCTCGCCATTGTCTATCTGGCCACCAACGGACTCTGGCAGGCCGAGATTGAAGGGGTCTTCGAGGGGAAGCCTGAGCTGTATCAACAGATCACGAAACGGCTCGAACAGTTCACCATGCAAACTGACGCGGCAGCGTTCCCCACCTGTGCCGTTGCATCGGTCTCTTAAGGGGCAGCCCGACGTGCACGATCATTCTGGACCGGATGGGTGATTCTCCATCATTACCGTGTTGTGTTGCAGCACATGTTCCCACGTCGTTTTACCATCAAGGCCTTGAGCACCTCTTCCGGTTTGCTTCTTCCGCCGTGCTCCTGGCTGACCTTTCTGTAGACCACCTGAAGATCCTTCTGAATAACGAATGTCGAGGGATAGGCCGTCTCACCCGCGGCATCCCAGCGCAGGTGATAGGCATTGGTGAAGACGTAGTCTGGATCGAGCAGCAGCTGAAAGTGATCCGGAATCGTTTTGTTAGCGATGAACTCCTGGGCTTTCTCGGTCAAGCCCTGCGAGGGGCCGGGATAAACCAGCAGGACTTGCGCCCCGGCCGCTTTGAACTTCTCGGCCTCTTTCAGAAATTGTCCGACCTGACGATTGCACAGTGGGCATTGATAACCGGGGAAGCCTCGCAACACGATCAATACAACAGGGCCCTGAGAGGCGACCTTTGACAGCTGTACCTTCGCTCCGGTAACAGAGGTGAGTTCAAAATCCGCAGCCTTGTCCCCGACCTGCGGCGGAGTCTCTGCCGCCATGAGAACGGGAAAAACGCACATGCCCATCAGCACGAGCAGACAGGCGGCCAGCGTTCGTCGATGCAACATATTCAGCACTCCTGATGAGGGTTCTTCATTCCGACAGTTTTGCGATCAGACTTCAGTGTCCAAGATACCAGTCATACCCACGTTCCGCCCAGTAGTCGGCGGGTCGCTCGTTAGTGAACTGGATCGCACCAATTCGCTTGATGGACTTCACCCCATACTTGAGGGGACAGACCAATCTGAGGGGGGCGCCATGACCAAGTGTCAGAGGTTTACCATTCATCTCATACGCCAGCAGTGACTGAGAATGCAGAGCACTCTCCCGGTCCAGTCCGACGTAGTAATCTCGATCCGGTGTGGTGAGTGAGATATAGGCCGTCTCATGCCCGTAGGTTTCCACAAAGTCGGACAGCCGGGCTCCCGCCCAATGTACGATCTCGCTCCAGCCCTCAACGCACTTGAACTCCGTCACGATTTCATAGCGTGGCATCTCGTGGATCGCCTGGATCGGGAGTGATCGCTCGACGACTGGTTTCTGCCCCGAGCTGAGAACATCAAGCGTCCATTGAGACATATCCATTGGACTGCGCAGCCCGATCTGTCCGTTGACGCGAGGGTCTCTGGCGCGAGATACGTCGTAGGTCGGGGCGAGCCTTGCCGGTCCATAGTACGTTCGGCTCAGTCGCTCATTGAACTGCAACACCTTGCGCAGTGGCCAGGGAATCCCGTCATCCGGGCGGGCGTTTTTCATCCACCACAGACCCGATCCACCGATCAGAGCGGCGATCCCCCCCGTGGTAAAGCTTCGCCGGGTTAGAGTCCGGAGATCCTGATCAGCGGTCGACATGGGAATCCCTCCATACATCGTCTTGATTCATGGAGGCTTGTTGAGGCGATTGTCTTCTCGACAGAGCCTGAACCAACAGCCCACACAGGCACTGCTGGAAAATCGAGCCAGGATGGCAGGCGGAATTCGCCACCGTGAGTTCGCTTTGGGGAGTGGGCTCTGCAACCACTTCATACCCAATCACCATCGCGCGGAAATTATTCCAGCCTGCTCGAATCACCTGTGTGATATGCATGAGAAAGAACAGGACGTATCCAATCGTCAGGGCGAAGTGCTCCAGACGCGCCCACTCGTAGCCCCCGAGCACTGTCGTCACCGAGGCGAACTGGACCGGCTTGTAGATCGCCAGACCGGTGAGCAGCGAACCAGCTCCCATCAGGATGACACCGGTATAGGCGAACTGCTGGGCTCCATTGAACTTTCGGCGGGGAGGCTCAACAGAGCTGAGATGCAGATCGTGCAGAACCACCATCCAAGCCTCTCGAAGCGATTTTCGATTGGGCACCAGATGCCGCCATTCGCCTGAGATGAACGTATAAGCGACGTATGCCAGCCCGTTAAGCGCAAAGCCCCACATCAGCGTGAAGTGCCACGCCATCCCCTCAGCAAGACGGGACGACAGCCCGAAGATCCTATAGAACCACTCGGGAAAGAATCGGAACAGCACCCGATCACCGATGCGAATCTGGTAGACATCATGGGCCCAGTAAATCAGCAGTCCGCTCCAGATCATCCCACTCAGCAGGACGACATTCATCCAATGCATCCAACGAATCGGACGCGGATGTTTGTATTCCAATCGAGACACGATCGACCTCCGAGCAGCGAGGAGTGGAAACGAACAGCCGTCAGCTATCGGTCAGAGACAAGGACAGACGGGTTGATCAGCCTGCATCACGACTGATCGCCGACCGGGGAGATGCTCGACAAATTACTTCTTGTCCATCTTGTCATCCGACATCTTCCCGTCGGTCATTTTTCCATCAGACATTTTCTCCATGCCCATCTTGTCGTCAGCCATCTTGTCCATACCCATCTTGTCGTCCGACATTTTCGCATCGGAGGAAGAACTCATCTTGTCGCTCGAGGATTCGGACTGGCAGCCTGAGACGAACAAGGTCAGTCCCAGAAGAATGGTCGTGGCAGCAACGGTGGCGGTGTAGTTTTTCATGGAAACAATCTCCTCACAGAACGGGTACTGGAACATGAACCAGGGAAAACCAACCCCAAGTCCAGTTGCCAACATGCAACTGCCTGGGTGGTCCGGTTCACGTGAGCGACACCATTCAGATGTCGGGGCGAGAAAGCGGTTACAGACTTTTTGTGAAGTCTCTTAGAATTCAAAAATTACGGACTGACCAGCCGCAGCAATACGAGCGCCTAGGGATCCTGGCGAGCCTTCAGGATGGCCTGGATGAGATCCTCGGGAACTTCAATCGGTCCCGTGTCTTCTTCCTCTTTTCGCAAGGCTTCCTGGCTGGCGACGATCGTTGCCTCGTAGTTGTGCAGATATGACCGGCAATGATCGCAGCACAGCAGATGCAGCTTAAAGGCCGCCACCCGCGACAGCGGCA
>QWOR01000194.1 GCA_003669575.1 Planctomycetota bacterium
AGTCTATTCTTCTTCTACGAAAGGAGTTGCGCCATCAGCATCAGCGACAAAGCGGTAGCCCGTCCCTCGTACGGAGACCAGAATTCGGGGATCGGCAGGGTCGTTCTCGATGTACTTTCTCAACCGTAAGACAAAATTGTCGATCGTACGTGTCGTCACCTCGGCATTCTGGTCCCAAACGACTTTCAGAATTCGGGTGCGGGAAAGGACTTCCCCCTCATGTTCTATGAAGAATTTCAACAGCTGCATTTCCATCGTCGTCAGACGGTGGACCTGATCGCCGCGTCGGAGTTCAAAAGAACGGAAGTCGACTTCGACATCCTGAAAGCGGAAGGTCTCCAGCTGCGGACGCTCCACAGCCCGGCCCACGCCGAGCCGGGCATTTCGATCGAGCAGGTTCTTCACGCGACTCAATAACTCAGGCAGCGCGAACGGCTTGGTCATATACTGATCGGCGCCACAGTCGAACGCGTGTGATCGATCCTCACTCAAAGTACGAGCGCTGAGAACCAGAATCGGGACCCGGGGATCTTTGCCTCGCAGCTCGCGGCAGATCTCATAGCCGCTCATCCCCGGGAGCATCAGATCAAGCACAACAAGGTCGGCCCCGCTGGCTGACTTACCGAAACACTGAATCGCGGAGCGACCGTCCCCGACCACGGTCACGTCGTACCCCTCCTGTTCAAAGTTGAATCGCAGACCCTCTGCGATCGACTCTTCGTCTTCGACGATCAGGATGTGTTTCTTCTGGCTCATTCGCAGGTCACTAGAACGCAGGCACTCACCACGTGAGACTCGCCGCCAGAACGCTATGTCGACGAGTCGGACAAAACCGATGGAATCTCAGATGTCGGGATCACAACGCCAGGCAGCTCAACGGTAAATGTACACCCGGGCTGACCATCGTCGCGATCATCCACGCTGATCCGCCCCTTCATTTGTTTGACCAGCGTCGACACGATAAAGAGACCCAGTCCCGTCCCTTTGGTTCGCCGCTGCAACTCGCTGCCGCCACGGTAGAAGACCTGAAAGACCTTCTTACGATCCGCATACGGCACTCCACTGCCGTTGTTAGACACTCGGATGTGAGCCCGGCCTCCAGTACCGAGCAGTGCCGTCACTTCGACTCGCGGCGGGTCCCCTCCATACTTCACGGCATTGTCGAGCAGGTTGGAGAAGATCATGCGCATGACAATCCGCCGGGCCCGGATCCGGATTGGCGGGACCTTCATCGTCAGCACTTCGGACAGTCTCGTTTTGTGATGAGTACAGGCCCCCGCCGCACATTCCCGCAGCAGCGGCTCCAGCTCGATCTCTTCGATCAGCTCATTCTGGCCGACCGCATCCAGACGCCCCGCCTCCAGCAGCTGATTGATCAGCTCATCGAGCCGTCGCAATTCCTTGTCCATCGTCCCGTAGAAATGTTCACGCTGCTGCGGGGTCAAGTTCCGCATCTTTAGCGTCTCCAGCGACAGCTGAATCGCAGCGATGGGAGACTTCAGCTCATGGGTCACGCTGTCGACGAAGTTCGCCTGCCGATTGTTGAGCGCGATCTCCTTTAGCGTCAGCACCAGCCAGAACGACATTCCCACCAGAATCAGAGTGAAGAGCACCACTCCGAGCGTCAGAACCGTCCAGCTCGTCCCGCGCGCCAGAACGACGATCCAGCAAACCATCAACGTCACGTTCAGCGTCATCAAACTGGCGCTGAGAGTGATCGGGAAGCGTATCGAACTGCGTTTACGAAACGATCCAGCCATGGGCACGCACTCAAGCCTTGAACATCACATCGCCCATCATAAACACAAAGACAATGACGGGCACATCTTCGGCAGCCTCCACGCCGATTTTACCGAGATTCTCCGACGGATTTTTTGATGATCCATGTCGCCCTTCTTTGCGTTTGTTCCCTTCGTACGGGATGAGCCCGTTGGATGGATTTCAGGGATGACCTAGAATCACCGCGTTAGGGAATTGAGTGGCGGAGGACTGAGAGTATGAGGTGATGAGCGCGTTTTTTTCCAGTTTTTCCTGAACTGACCGCACTGGCGAGACGAATTGACTTCGCTGAGCCGTATGAGACATACATCTGGGGAGAGCTCATGAGTTCTATCGATCACGCCGCCAAACTCCTGGGAATTGCCCTGTCTGACTTGGCCATTCACCTTGATTCCCGCCAGCTTGTTTCGGGTCTGCACCAGGCCGTGCAGCAGTCGTCTCGGCCCGAGGTGTGGCAAGACTGGTTTGTGGTCGCCTGCCCGGCTGCCCGGCTGAAGTGCCGGCCCATCACCGCGCGTCTGGACGAGATTGAAGAACTGGCCCGCGCTGGCGGAGTCATCGTTATTCGACAGCCCGAAGAGTGGGTCACCGTCAGCGCTGATGGCGTCACCCAGGTCCGCAGTATCGATGCCGAGGGACAGCTGCGAAGTGATCGAACTCTGGCAGAATGCATCAGCGAGCCCAGAGTCGAGGCAGTACTGATCGAGGGAGGCTTCCCCCGGAACTATGCGGACCATCCCCATCCCTCCCCCTGGCAACGTCTTCTGCACTTCCTGAGTCCTGAGTGGCCGGACATTTTTACTGTCCTGATCTACTCACTGATTATCGCCATCCTCATGCTGGCCACTCCTCTGGCTGTGGAGTCGCTGGTCAACACGGTCGCGTTTGGTCGACTGGTCCAGCCGATCATCGTGCTGTCGGCGATCCTGTTCGGTTTTCTGGCCTTCTCCGCGGCATTGCGAGCGCTGCAGACTTTCGTGGTGGAAATCGTTCAGCGAAGACTGTTCGCGAGGATGGCATCGGATCTGTCATGGCGTTTGCCGCGAGTCGACTACTCGACCGTGGAAAGCGGTAACACGCAGGAGCTCCTGAACCGCTTCTTCGATGTCGTGACGGTCCAGAAGGTCGTGTCGCAATTCCTGCTGGATGGGATCAGCATCGTCCTGACGACGCTGATCGGTATGACCGTGCTGGCGTTCTATCACCCGATGCTGCTGGCCTTCGACATGGTCCTGATCGTGGCCATCGGACTCATTCTTTTCGTGCTGGGATACGGAGCCGTCGGAACCAGCATCCGTGAATCGAAGTTCAAGTATTCCACAGCAGCCGTGCTGGAAGAGATCGCCCGCTGCAAGCTGTTGTTTAAAGGGGCGGGTGGCCCCGACTACGCGCTCTACCGCATCGACACCCAGGTCGCCGGTTACCTGGATGCGCGGAAACGCCACTTCCGGATCCTGCTGCGTCAAACGCTGTCGGCCCTCATGCTGCAGGCCCTGGCGAGCACGGTCCTGCTGGCACTGGGAGGCTGGCTGGTCATCATCGGCGAGCTGACACTCGGTCAGCTGGTGGCTGCGGAGCTGATCGTTTCGGTGATCGTCTCCTCGGTCGCAAAGTTCGGCAAGCATCTCGAATCGTTCTACGACCTGATGGCGTCGATCGACAAGCTGGGCTATCTGATGGACCTGCCGGTTGAAGAGTCCACTGGAGCTGTGACCATCTCCACGGACCGCCCATTCGAACTCGAGGTGGGAACTTCGGGATCTCCGAATCAGTGGAAGGTGTCCGCCGGTGAATGTGTCTGCGTGCGTGGCAGCGAAACAGCGACCAGGGAGCTGTTCAACCAGCTTTACGGTCTGCATTCGATCCAGACTGGATCCGTGCGAGTCTCTGGCATCGACCTGCGTGATATCCGCTCCGATCTGTTGCGGCGTGAGGTGTCACTGGTCCGGGATGTGGAAGTTCTCGAAGGCACGATCACCGAGAACATCGTGATCGGCCGGACCGATATCTCGAACGACATCATCTGGGGCGCGATCCGAGCGGTGGGACTCGAACAACGGATCAACTCGCTTCCGCTCGGGATTCGGGCCCCGCTCAACATCGACGGTTCCCCCCTCACTCGAACTGAAGTCATCCGGCTGATCTTTGCGCGCGCCGTGGCCAATCGGCCCCGGTTACTGCTGATTGATTCGGCACTCGACTCATTGAGCGATGTCGACATCCGAGAGTTGATTGCCTCCGACGCTCTTCACGATCCCGAACTCGCCGTGCTGCTGGTCACCGGGCGTGATCAGTTGCGGTCCGCTTGTGATCGCGAAGTCACACTGACTTCCGAATAATCACGTCGTTCCAGCTTGCATCATTCGCCATCGATGCTTGCGGTGAAAGTTCATCATGCTCCAGACCACGACTCCACGACAAGCTCCTCAACTGCCCCGTCCCCAGTTGCCGGCTCTTCGCCTGGCGAAAAGTTCTCGGTTTGCCCATCGTGTCGGGCGGACACTGTTGACACTCCTCATCCTGGGCATGGTCCTCGTAGCGGTCGCTCCCTGGCAGCAGACGGTCCCCGGCAAGGGAGATGTCATTGCTTTCGCCCAGCCCGACCGACAGCAGGTCGTTGAGGCTCCCATCAAGGGACGCATCGTGTCCTGGGGAGATGGGATACAGGAGAACTCCCACGTCAGGCAGGGTCAGATCATCGCTCAGATCGAAGACCTCGATGCGAATTACCTCGATCGACTCAAAGAACAGCTTGGACAGATGAACGAGAAAGTGGCTGCGGCCCGCAGCGAACTTCAGGCCACCGAGCGACAGCGGGAATCGGCCGAGGATGTCGTCCGCTCCTACGAGCGACAGGTCGACCTGATGATTACGGCTCGTGATCTGACGTTGTCGGCCGCCGACGAATTCGTGAAGGCCGCCGTCTCCAAATACGAATCCGAACAACAGAAAATCGTCGAAGCGGAGGCGTTACTTTCGCAGGAAGAAGCCGACTTCAATCGACAAAGCTCTCTCTTTGAGCAGAAGGTTGTCGCCGAGCAGAAGGTGCAGCAGGCCAAACAGAAGTACCTTTCCGCTAAGGCCAAAGTCGAAGCAGCAAAAAGTAACGCCGAAGCGGCTCAAAGTGAGTACGAGGGCAAAAAGAAAGACCGTGATGCAAAAGCCCAGGAAGCCCAGAGCAAGGTCGATCAGGTCCGCGCCTACCTCGAAAAGTCACGCCAGGATGTCTCCAAGGTCGACAGCGATATCGCCAAAGCCGAGAAAGGCTACACCGAGGCCGAAAAGGAACTCATCGAAACCCAGATCAAGGTCGATCGCCAGGAAACCCAGATCGTCACAGCCCCTCGCGATGGGTTCATCTTGCGGATGATGGTCGCTCAAGGAGGACAGATGGTGAAAGAGGGCGACCCCCTCTGCATCATCGTTCCCGATACAGCCGATCGTGCGGTCCAACTCTGGGTGAAAGGGGTCGATGCCCCGCTCATCACGCCCGGCAATGATGTCCGCCTGCAGTTTGAAGGCTGGCCCGCGGTGCAGTTTACGGGGTGGCCCTCGGTGGCGGTCGGCACTTTTGGCGGAAAGGTGACGGCCATTGACGCCACTGACAATGGCATGGGCGAGTTCCGTGTCGTCGTCCAACCCGACAAGACCGACATGGCCTGGCCCAATGAGCAGTACTTGCGTCAGGGAGTGCGGGCCAATGGGTTCATCCTGCTCAAACAGGTCCCCCTGTGGTACGAAATCTGGCGAAAGTTGAACGGTTTCCCACCCACCGTCGCCAAGCCGCAAACTAAAGACAAATCGGGCGACAAAGACAAAAAATAACCGATTGCCGTCGGTCGAAACGAACATGCGACATGTATTCGGCGAATGACCAATGTCGACGCCGACCGTCGGAGAATGTTATTCCGGTCGATCTCAAGACGCCGAAGAATCAAGTGCGCTCCACGTTCGCACAGGAGGTGTGAATCAAACTGGGGCCGCCAGCCGCGAACTTTCACGGATGACAGTAGCGCGACATGAGGTCGATTCGTCTATTTTTGCTGATCCTGGGGGTCTGCCTCGCCGGATGCTCCAGCATACGGGAGCGGGTCGCTGCACTGCGTCCAGTCCCAGCTGAGGCTCCCGGTCCGTCAGAATCTTCCGAACCTTCCGATACGCTCTCCGAGCCCGAGACGGTCTCAGAACATGAACCTCACACGGTTTTACCCGTGGAGTACGAGGAAACCATTGAAGATCCCGACGCGAGTTCCGCGGAACCCGCCATGGACGAAACCGTCTCCCCTGTTCCCCCCAGTGAGAGGGAACTGAATAACTATGCCGAAAGTTCGGACCCGTCAAAGCTTCAACTCGATGCGGTCGTCTCGTCGGTCTATGCCAATTTCCCACTGCTGGAAGCCGCTCGCTATCAGCGGAACGTGGCCAACGGCGAGATCCTCTCTGCGGAAGGTGCCTTCGACACCAAGTTCAAGGCGGCCACCGAAAACGGTCCCGTGGGTTACTACGAAAACTATCGACAGCTTCTCGTTCTGACCCAACCTCTCTACGGAGGAGCCGAGGTCTACGGCGGTTACCGTCTAGGCCGTGGCAATTTCCAGCCGTGGTACCTCGAACGGAACACCAATGACGGCGGGGAATTCAAGACGGGAGTCCAGGTCCCTCTCGCCCGCAATCGAAACATCGACGAACGACGTGCCCAGTTGTGGAAGGCGACATATGCTCGGCAACGAACCGAGCCGGAAATCCAAAGCCAGCTGATCGATTTCGTCCGTGATGGGTCGATCGTTTACTGGGACTGGGTCGCAGCGGGTAAAAAGCAATTGGTAGCCCGGCGTCTGCTGGAACTGGCCGTCGATCGTAACGAAGGGATCCGTGCTCGAGTCGAGGCGGGAGACCTCGACCCTCCCGACGCCGACGATAACCAGCGAATCATCGTATCCCGAGAAGCCAAAGTGATTGACGCGGGACGGAAGGTGCGTCAGTCAGCAGTCAAGCTGTCGCTGTTCTATCGGGATGATCTAGGGCAGCCTGTCATTCCTCTGGAGCAGTGGACCCCTGATTTCCCGGCACCGACTGAGATGCGTGAGGACCAACTCTTCTCGGACATTACGCTCGCTCTCTCGCGGCGTCCCGAGATCCAGACGATTGATATTCTGCGTCGTGAAATCGATATCGACTACGCATCGGCTCAGAATGATTTCCGTCCTCAAGTCGATGCCCTGGTCTTCGGCTCACAAGATGTTGGAGCACCCACCAGCATCAAGAGGGACAAGAGTCCCTTCGACCTGGAGGCCGGGATCTATGCCGATGTCCCGCTTCAGCGTCGCAAGGCCCGCGGCAAGATGTCCTCGATTGAGGCCAAAGTCTCGCAGATCATCGCCAAACGCCAGATGGTGGAGAACAAGATCACAGCAGAGGTTCAGTCGGCACACGTCGGTCTGACCGCAGCCTGGGCTCGTGTCGCCAAGGCCCGCGAATCCCTCCGACTCGCTCGCAAGATGGCCCGGATCGAACTCCAGAAATTCGACGCCGGAAGCTCGGACCTGCTGTCTGTCAATCTGCGTGAACAACAGGCTTTTGATGCGGCGGAAACTGAGATCGACGCCTTGCTCGAGTATTTTCAGTCGAAAGCGATCTATCGCGCCGCCCTCGCCGAAGATAACGATTTCCGGTTCTAATCGAGCGACAGCACTCCGACCTGACCGTTGCGTTGGGAACCTCGGTGGGGCAACATGGTGAAGGACGCAACCGCTGGACTTCCCGGCGGCGACATCACAAGCTCGATGGGAAATCGATATGGGCTCGGAACCTGAAGTCATCTACGGCGAACTTCATTTAGTCGGCACCGACCAGATCGGCAAGAAGTGGGGCTGGGTGTTCGGCCTGGGCGTAATCCTGCTCCTGCTCGGGCTGGTGGCCCTGGGTTCGTCGGTCTTTGTCACGCTGACGACGATGGTCTTCATCGGTAGCCTGATGTTGATCGCGGGCGTGCTGCAGACGATTCACGCTCTCGTGATGCGGACATGGAGCGGGTTCTTTCTCGACCTGCTGGCGGGCGTACTCAACTCCGTCGTCGGACTGATGATCATCGCCCACCCCGGAGCGACAGCTGTCGCCCTGACGTTGATCATTGCGATCCTGCTGATCCTCGGTGGCGTGTTCCGCATCGTGACCGGGATTGCCGTCAAATATCCAAACCGTTTGTGGCTCATCCTGCACGGAGCCATTTCGCTGCTGCTGGCCTATTCGATTCTCTCCGACTGGCCGATGTCGGGCCTGTGGGTCGTCGGGACCTTCGTCGGGATCGACCTGATCTTCAACGGCTGGTCCCTGATCATGCTGGGACTGCTGCTGAAGAAAGCAATTCCCAAGTCGGCTTAACTCTTGATCACGACAGTACAGAGGGATTGAACGACCGGGAGCTGAACACTCCCGGCATCACCCCTCGTCGCCGCGGGCTTCCAGCACCGACAGGAAGGCCTTCTGCGGGATGTCGACCTCGCCGAACGACTTCATCCGCTTCTTGCCTTCCTTCTGCTTATCCAGCAGCTTCTTCTTGCGGCTGATGTCGCCGCCATAGCACTTGGCGGTAACGTCCTTACGCACCGCCGAGATCGTCTCGCGGGCAATCACCTTGCCGCCGAGTGCAGCCTGGATGGCGATTTCGAACTGGTGCTTCGAGATCTCTTCCTTCAGCTTCTTGCATACAGCCCGACCACGACGTTCCGCAGTGGAGCGGTGCACGATCATGGCCAGAGCTTCGACCTTGTTCCCCTTCACGAGGATGTCCATCTTCACGAGATCGGCGTCACGGAAACCGATGACTTCATAGTTCATCGTTCCATAGCCGCGCGTCACTGACTTCAGCTTGTCGTGCATGTCGTACACGATTTCGGCCAGCGGCAACTCATAGACCAGCTGGGCCCGGTCGGAACCGAGGTACTCGGTCGTCTTGTAGATCCCACGGCGGTCTTCGCACAGCTGCATCAGCGTGCCGATGCAGTGCGAGGGGATGATGAACTGCACTTTGGCGATCGGCTCGCGGAACTCTTTGATCTGTCCACTGTCGGGCACATCGACCGGGTTGTCGATTTTCTTGACTTCGTCGTTATGGAACAGAAGTTCATAGGTAACGTTCGGGGCTGTCTGGATGAGGTCGACTTCGGCCTCGCGTTCCAGACGCTGCTGGATGACCTCCATGTGCAGCATGCCAAGGAAGCCGCAGCGGAAGCCGAATCCCAGAGCGTCGCTCGTCTCCGGTGCGAACGAGAAGCTGGCGTCGTTCAGGCTGAGACGTTCGAGTTCCTCACGCAGGTGTTCAAACCCGGTGGTGTCGATGGGGTACATGCCGCAGTACACCATCTGTTGCGGTTCTTTGTATCCCTGCAGCGCTTTGGCGGTCGGACGAGCGGCGTGAGTGAGAGTATCCCCCACATGGATGTGCCGGATTTCCTTCACCCCGGTGATCACGTAACCGGCCTGTCCCGGTCCCAGTGATTCGCACGGCACCATATTGGGACGGAACTGACCGATCTCGATCACGTCATTGATCGAGCCGCCCTTCATGAACTTCACGCGGTCTCCCTTGCGGACCGTCCCTTCCTGGACGCGGATGTAGGTCACGACACCGCGGTAGTAGTCATACTTGCTATCGAAGATCAGGCACTTGAGCGGTGCGTCAGCTTCCCCCTTGGGTGGTGGGATACGTTCGATGATCGCACGGAAGCATTCTTCAATCCCGATCCCCTGCTTGGCACTGACCCGCAGCGCATCGCTCGCATCGAGTCCGACGACCCGTTCAATTTCCTCGCATACTTCCGGAATACGCGTCACCGGCAGGTCGATCTTGTTGATGACCGGGATGATTTCGAGGTTGGCCTCGATCGCCAGATACGCATTGGCGACCGTCTGGGCCTGCACTCCCTGGAACGCATCAACAACGAGTAACGCCCCTTCACACGCCGCCAGGCTGCGCGACACTTCGTACTGGAAGTCGACGTGCCCGGGAGTATCGATGAAGTTGATTTCGTAGGTCAGCCCATCGAGGGTGTAATTGATTGCCACCGCCCGGGCCTTGATCGTGATCCCGCGCTCTCGCTCGATCTCCAGGTCGTCCAGCAGCTGTTCCTGAAACTCGCGCTGAGTGATGGTTCCCGATTTCAACAACAGCTGGTCCGCGAGCGTACTCTTGCCGTGGTCGATGTGGGCAACGATCGAGAAGTTACGAATGAGCTTCGTGTCCATGACACAACAATCGATGATCAAAAAGGTTACGGTGAATTCACCTGTCCGTGCTGGTCGCTGGTGAATTCGGTGAACCCGTAGTATAGCGTCCGGCAGCAAATCGAGGAGACTGCTTGAACCGGACACGTCCACAAATTGGCGGGCCGATCTCTGAACCCTCCCCGGGCGGAGGGGAGTTCGCCAATCACTCAGTGTGGGCAGCTGTTCACTAGCGGCCCGCACCCGGTCTGTTGGAGTGGCGATGGGACTTCAGTAAGCTGATCCGTTCGAGTAGTTACGCCGTGTTCAAACTTTGGAGACACCCGATGGCTCGCCCGATTTTCTCACTCCTCTGCGGTTTGGCCGCCGGACTGATATTTTTGTCACAGGCTCAAGCTGGAGAGGTCACGCTCGAGCAGGGCCCGAATTCGGTCATCATTCGCATCGACGGGGAAGTCTTCACCGTCCTGCATACATCCAAGGAATGGAAGAAGCCCTTTTTCTATCCCGTGACAGCTGCTGGGGGGATCGAGCAGCTGGCCAAGGATGTCAAAGAACCGAGCGGCGAGCCCGGCCTACCCGGCAGCCGCGTGCTGATCTGCAGCGAAACGGCGGTCCTCCTCGTCGAAGGCAAGGAGCAAGTGGGACTGCTGGCACTCGATGAGGAAGTCGAAGTCCGGGAAGTGAAGCGTCCATGGCTGTACGTGCCCGAGAAGAAGGGCTGGGTCCATGAGCGGGACGTGGCTCCGCTGGGCAGCACGG
>QWOR01000059.1 GCA_003669575.1 Planctomycetota bacterium
CAGGCGATCCGCAAAGAGCCAGAGAATATCGCCCACTACACCAAGCTGGGGCTGTACTACCGCAAGAACAAACAGCTTGACGAAGCTGCGGAAACCTACAAGAAGGCATTGCAGATCTCCGGGAATTCGGCCGACATCCGGGAACTGGTGGAGGATGTCGAACTCGACAAGATGCGACTGAACATCGAGCTGGGCAAAGCGCGAGCCGCCAAGTCGAGTGACCCGGTCGATCGCGAGAACGTTTCCGCACTGTCCATCGAACTCATCAAGCGCGAGATCGAAGTCCTCGGCGCCCGTGTGGACCGTTACCCGCAGGACATGAACAAGAAGTATGACCTCGCCACGCGGTACATGAAGCTGCAGAAATGGACGATGGCGATTCCACTCATGCAGCGGGCCAGTCAGGATCCCCGGCTGAAGGGGAAGGCTCTGCTGGGGCTCGGCAAGTGCTTCATCTATGACAAGAAATTGCCGCTGGCCCGTGGTCAGCTGGAGCGTGCGATCCCTGAATTGAACCACGAGCAGGATCCCGATTCGTACAAAGAGGGACACTATCTGCTGGGCCGCGTACTTGAAGAACTGGGTGACAAGTCGAACGCCGAAAAGCACTATGGAGACGTGCTGGTGGTCGACTACGAATACAAGGACTGCCGCAAGCGACTGGAAGATATTCAGGGGGGGCCCAGTGCGGGGGCGACACTCGAGGAATAGCTGATCGCACTAAGTCCGTTCACGTCGTGAGGTCCCGACTCATTCCGAGGTACGGTATGTTCTCCTCTGCCAGACGCTGCCTGCTGTTCGGAATGCTGTTTCTGGGCGCAAGTCTCGCTGGCTGCGGCCAGCGACCACTCACCAGATTGCGAACACTGGCCGGATGCCCTTGGTGTGCCCCACACAAGCAGGTGCAGGTTGGCGATCGCAGCCAGGGTAAATCATTTTACGGTGACATCTGGAAACGGTTCTGGATCGACGACCACGGCAACGAGTACGACCCCGAGCAGGTCAGTCAGCAGGTGTGGACCTACCTGACTCAAGTCGGCGAGGCAGCCAAGATCGACCAGACCCGCAAGACCGGGGCTTGTTCCTCACAGATGCGGATCGTTTCAGTGAACCCGGTGGTTGTGCTACTGGAGCCGTGCCAGCACCGACGCTTCGATCCTGCAAAAGGTCTGGTCGGCCACGGCACCAAGCTCGCGCAAGAGCTGGCGTACACGCCGGAAAGTGACATGTACTTCGACGAGCCGATGCAGTGGCTGTCGCCTGATTTGAACACCGGGCCGACCTTAATCACCTTCTCGCCGGAAGGGATCGCCACGATACCCCTGAAGTCCGGGCAGCTGCGACTCGTACGAGAGGGAGAACGATGCAAGGTCACACGAGAGTAAAATCAAAAACCTGTGTCACTTTGTGCTGACATTCCTGCCTGGCTGTTCGGATTGCAGATCTCGCACCATTGCGGTGAGTATCTCCACAGCGCGATGCACATCGTCCTCGGTGGTGTTCTTCCCCAACCCGAAACGTACGCTGGCCCGCGCCAATTTCTCTGGGACACCGATCGCGGTGAGCACATGACTCGGCTCGCGATTGGTTGAGGAACACGCGGCCCCCGAGCTGACGCACAGGTCCGACGTCTGCAGCCGGACGAGCAATGCGTCTCCATCCAGGTCCGGAATCCCGACACTCAAGTTGTGTGGCAGTGTCCCGTGCGCCACTGACTCTCCATGGCGAACGAGTCCCGGCACTCGAGCACAGAGTTCTCGCCAGAGCTGATCTCGTAGCCTTGAATGTCGGGCAGCTGAGGCCTCGCGTTCTTGTTCACACAGAGTGAGAGCCTTCGCGAATCCGACAATCAAAGCCAGCGGCAAAGTTCCACTGCGTAAGCCCGCTTGCTGACCTCCACCTTCGATCAGTGGTGTCAGCGGAATGCGGCCACGATCACGCCGCACGATCAGGGCTCCGATCCCCGGCGGTCCATAGATCTTATGCGAGCTGAAGCTCAGCAGGTCGACGCCGGTCTTTCGCAGATCGACCGGAATCTTGCCGACCGCCTGCGTCGCATCGGAATGGAACCAGAGAGAATGCTTGCGGCAGATCGCTGCGATCTCATCCATCGGGGCGATCGTGCCGATCTCGTTGTTCGCCCACATGATCGAGACCAATGCCGTCTCGGGAGTGATCGCCCGCTCCAACTCCGCCAGATCAATTCGCCCCTGCTGATCCACTTTCAAAATGGTAAGTGGAACACCTGCCCGCGCCAGTTTGCGGGCCGGATCCAGGACTGCCCGATGTTCGATCGCCGAGACGATGAGCCCGCGTCGATCGACCTTCCCCGACAAGAGCCCCTTGAGCGCGAGGTTGTTTGCTTCTGTCGCACCACTGGTCCAGATCACCTCTCGCGGATCGACGCCGAGGAGGGCTGCCACCTGCTCCCGAGCCGCCTGCTCAACCTCGGCGGCCGCCAGCCCGCGACGATGGCTGATCGCGGAAGGGTTGCCGGAGTTCTCCATGAAGTATGGCAACATGGCTTCCAGCACTCGTGGATCGAGCGGCGTGGTCGCGTGATGGTCGAAGTCGAGCAGCATGAGTACAGCCTAACTCTCACCGTCAGACAGCGAAACATGGCCACAGAATCACAAGCGATTGGTCATCAGACACCCCTTCGTCCTGGCCAGGACGAAGGGGAGGAGTGACCTCACCTCATTCGGTGGTTTCCACAACAGGGCCGCTCAAGGCTCCTTCGTCCTTGAAGAGATTGTACTCAACCGCATCGACCAGCGCGATCCAGCTGGCCTCGATGATGTTCTCGCTGACTCCGACCGTACTCCACAAGTCGGTGTCGTCCTGGCTCTCGATCACCACGCGTACCCGGGCAGCTGTGCCTTCGGTTGAGTTGATGACGCGGACCTTGTAGTCGACGAGTTTCATCTGCTCGAGGCTGGGGTAGGTCGGGATCAGGGCCTTGCGCAGTGCATTGTCGAGGGCGTTGACTGGACCATCGCCTTCTCCCGCGACATGTTCCACACGGTCGCCAACCCGCAACTTGAGAGTGGCCTCGGTGGAGAGAGGCTGTGTTCCGCTGACGCCGTCGGAACATTCCGTCGCTGCTCGCACCTGCTCTTCGCACTGCGTGCTGACCCGCGAATGGATCCGCTGAAACTTTGGCGTGTAGGTACCGGCACACTTCTTCATCAGGACATCGAACGAAGCCTCGGCGGCCTCGAACTGGTAGCCCTGATTCTCCAGATCGACGACCGCTGCCAGGATTCGACGCATGAGTTCGTCGTCCTTCTCGAGGGCGTACTTCGTCGCCTTGGCGATGATGTTCGATCGGCCCGACAGCTCGCTGACCAGCACGCGCCGCTCGTTGCCGACCGTTTCAGGAGCGATGTGTTCGTAGCTGCTGGCCAGCCGGTTGACTGCGTGCACATGCATCCCGCCCTTGTGTGCAAAGGCACTGCGTCCCACGAATGCCTGACTGTTCCGGACATTCATGTTGGCGAGTTCGTAGATGTACCGTGACAGTTCCGTCAATCGCTTCATCCCTCCGGGAAGCAGGACTTCATGGCCTTTCTTCAGGCCGAGGTTCGCCGCCGTGCTGATGAGGTCGACGTTCCCACAGCGCTCCCCGATTCCGTTGATTGTCCCCTGAACCTGCATCGCTCCGTGATCGATCGCGGCGAGCGAGTTGGCGACTGCCAACTCGCAATCGTTGTGGCAGTGGATGCCGAGATTCACGATCAGTTTGGCCTTCAGCTCGCTGATGATGGCAGCGATCTCTTCGGGCATTGTTCCGCCGTTTGTGTCGCAGCAGACGATGATCTCAGCCCCGGAATCGGAAGCGGCAGTCACGGTCTGGAGAGCGTACTCGGGGTTGGCCTTCCAGCCGTCGAAGAAGTGCTCGGCGTCATAGAACACGCGACGCCCCTGCGAACGGAGGTAGGAGATCGAGTCGCGGATCATCGCGAGGTTCTCCTCCAGCGAGACTCGCAACACTTCGGTGACGTGCAGATCCGAGGTTTTGCCGACGACCGTACAGACCTTGGCCCGAGTCTTCAGCAGCGCCTGGATCCCCGGATCTTCCGCTGCTGTGACACCGCGCCGGCGTGTCATGCCGAAGGCACACACCACTGAATGCTTGAGCGGCATGTCAGCAACCAGCTGGAAGTACTCATCGTCCTTGGCATTCGATCCCGCGAATCCCCCCTCAATGAAGTCGAAGCCCAACTCATCGAGCTTGCGAGTAATCAACAGCTTGTCCTGTAGGGAAAAGTTGACGCCTTCGCCCTGGCTGCCGTCTCGCAATGTGGTGTCGTAGAGCTGAACTCGCATGATGTGAACCTGTCTGGGTCAGCAGAACCGACATCCCTGTCAGTTCTAAAAAGGGACCGAACTTGTCTGTGGGGGAGCCAGTTGAGCGGGAAGCTGTTCTGGAGACCTCTACAAACGAAAAAACCTCAGGCCGCTGGCGACCTGAGGTAGAGTGACTCGATTTCGGGGAGTCCTCAACGTCGCCTGAGCGCGGGAATAATTCGAATGCTGCCGCCAATGATCTGGCGGTCGATGCAAATCGAAATGTTCCAGCGGTTAGCCACGAAGTGGGTTCCGAGTGAAGAATCGCCCGATTCCGGGGAAAATCGACATGAGAAAGGTGGGACAGAGCGCTCGTTCCCACGTCGAAAGCGTAACCGGAAATATTGGGCTGGTCAAATCGCCGCCCCAGCGAATCCATAGATTCGCAAACCTCCCATGGGGGGCTTGGAGGTGTCGTTCGCATAATTCCAGTGATCCGCGGGATTCGAGCCTGCGTATCTGCTGGATCTGGTTTGTAATTCTCGGGATTCTCCACGACGATATCACGTGAGTCGTTTCCACGACCCGGGATCCGCTCGTTCTGATCCCGGTTCCGCAAAGGGGTAGCCAGTTCTCCTTTGCTTACCGAAGAGGCCCCGCGGAGTTTATGGAACTTCTTGTCGTTCTGCTGATGGTGTTGGTTAACGCGATCTTTGCGGCCTATGAGATCGCTCTGGCCTCCATCACTGTTTCTCGCCTCCAGGGACTTGTTCGCGATGGACGAGCGGGAGCAGCCTCCGCCCTGCAGATGAAGGAAGAGATCGAAAAGAGTCTCGCGGTCGTCCAGCTGGGAATCACGCTCGTCGGTCTGATAGCAGGTGCCACCGGAGGTTCGAGCGCTGGGGAGCATATCGAACCAACTCTTCGTCAATGGGGACTCAGCCAGGGGACAGCCAATCTGCTGGCGATCGTGTTGATCGTCGTACCGCTGACCGCGGTGACGATCGTGATCGGTGAACTTGTCCCGAAGCTCTTCGCGTTACGCAACAAAGAGTGGGTCGTGCTACGGCTGTCGCCCCCGATGAAGTGGTTCGCAATGAGTGTCTGGCCCGCGGTGTGGCTGCTGGAATCGTCCGCCTCCGGCCTGATGGACCTCAGCGAAAAGCTGTGGACGCCCATGCCGCACGCCGATGCCCGGACGGAAGCATTGGAACTTCAGGAACTGCGGGCGATTGCCAGCCTGGCCCGGACGTCGCGGCTGATCGGGGCCCGCGAAGAGAACATCATTCTCGGTGCAGCTCGCTTGTCGACGCGATCGGTTGAGGAGGTCATGCTCCCCGCCGAACACATCAGCATGTTGAACCTGGATGACTCGATCGGCGACTGTCTGGTCCGGGCGCACCTCGACATGCACACCAGATTCCCGGTGACTTCAGAGCCTGGGGACCCGCAGAAGATCATGGGCTATGTGACCTTCAAGGACATCATTGCCTTCATGAAACTCAATCCGTCCGACCCTTCGCTGCGAGGGATCGTGCGGAACATCCCCCGGATGCGCAACAATCAGGTCATCTCGCACGTCCTCGAACAGCTGATGAAGATGCACACGCACATCGCGTTAATCTGCGATGAGGCGGGGACCGTCGAAGGGATGATTACCCTGGAAGACATCATCGAGGAATTGATCGGTGATATTCAGGACGAGTACGACCTGCTTCCGGCCCACGTGGTGAAATCGGGGGCAGGCTGGGTCGCAGGCGGTGGTATCTCCCTGTCCAAACTCAAGGAAATGACCGGCATCGATCTCGAATCATGCATGCCGGAAGGTGAAGTCCATAACCTGAGCGGTTGGGTAATCGGGCATCTGGGAGAGCCACCGACCGGGGGCGAGGTCGTCGACCAGGCAGGCATCCGGGCACTCGTTCGAAAAGTCCGCCGCCAACGGGTGCTGGAAGTCGCGCTCATCACCCCCCAGGGGTGATTGCCCATCAGGTTCGTTATTTCTTCGTCTTAGCAGCAGTATCTGCGGCTTCCGTTTTTTCCTTCTGACCGCGGAGATAGTTGCGAATACAGCCTGCCGAGCCGATAAACCCGGCGTCCCCGCCCAGCGATGCGTAATCGATAATTGTGCGTTGAGCGGGAATCGGGAAGGCTCTGGCCTTCACCTCACTCTGCACCCGCGCGATGAAACGCCGACCCAGGTCGCTGGCATGCTGGTCGAACGTCATCGCCCCGCCGAACAGCACCATCGCCGGGTTCAGGGTATGCATAATGTTGACCGTACCGATCGCCAGATAGACAGCCGTTTCCATGATCAGTCGATCGGCCAGGGCGTCGCCCGCTTTGGCCTCCTCGGCAATTACGATGGGGGTCACCACTTCGTTGTTATCAATGCGGGCTTGCAGTGTGGATTTGGCCCCAGCGGCCAGAGCCTCCTTACACCGACGCAGCAACCCCTTTGACCCGGCATAGAGTTCGACCGAGCCATGGATTCCGTGATCGGAGCGAGGTCCACCCTCCTGCTGGATGATCATGTGCCCGCATTCGGCAGCGTGGGAGTGTGCCCCCTCCCAGACGTGCCCGTTCAAGACGATTCCACCCCCAACGCCGGTTCCTAGTGTCCAGAACATCAGGCTGCTGACACCCTGGGCCCGGCCCAGCCACGCCTCGCCGAGAGCTGCGGCGTTCGCGTCATTCTGCAGCACGACCGGAAGCTGAAAACGCTCGTGGACCAGCTGCCGGATCGGGAGATTCTGCCACCCCGGCAGGTTAAAGGGGTGGAAGATGATGCCGGCCGGAATATCCATCGTCCCGGGAGCGGCAATGCCGATGCCGACGATCTGATCGCGGGCCTGACTGTCGGCAATCACACGATCAATCACAGCATACAGATGGGCAAGACCCTCTTCGCGACCGGCGTCGAGTTTAATGGGAAACGCAGAGTTCGCGAGAATGGTCCCGTCTTCGCGGACCACTCCGGCCTTGATCCGGGTGCCGCCAATATCGATGCCTACGTAACAGGGGAGGTCATTCACGTGTGTGGGTCTCAGATTTCTACCAGGGGAATTCAGTTGAGAGAAGTGTCCTGTCCGCGGCCCTGAGAATAAGTCTAGCGGGTCGAGTCGAGACGAATAGGGTATGTCGATGAGGATTCCGTCATGTTCAGGGATCAGTTTCTATGGAAAGTCGATGATCAGGAGTTTGACATGTCAAGTTCCTGCCAGGGACTTCGTCTGAGTCAGGAGATCACGTCAAATTGAATCGAAGACGCCTCCTTTTGATGTCGCGTCGAACATGACGGGAGTCTGCATGAACTTGACTTGGGTGATCCCCACGGCCATGTTTCATGGTGCGTCGGAGTCCGTGGTATGTTAAATTGTGGAGAATGTCGAACGATTCGCGCGAGCTGTTCGATCCGTATCAAATCCCTCATCACACGAAGAACGCTGACATGGTCAGTCGCCGGGACTTTCTGCTTTCCGGGAGCGCAGGGCTCCTCGCACTTGGGAGTCTTGGATCTCTGTGGGCCGACTCCACGGGGGTGGCACTCCCCGCCCCGCACGCGGGTGAATCGCTGTTCGCCTTCATCCAGCGGACGAAATCTCAATTTGACACCACTCTGTACAAGCAGATCCTCGGTGCCGCCAATCCCTTCAAAGAGGGGGACGAAATCGTTGGCGTGTCGGCTGCCAGTGATGATGCCCGTGAGCATGCACGACAGCTGTTGTCCGCCACCAAGGTGGCTGATGTCGACGCCCATCCGTTGCTCGAAGACGATTTGTATCGCCTGATACAGCAGAACCTTGACCCCGCCGCAAAAGACCGCGCGGGACAGATGACGTTCGGGGAACTCAAGCAGTTCCTGCTCGCGCGTGATGAAGCTGAGATCAAAACGCTGATGCCTGGCCTGTCCAGCGATGTCATCGGGTGCGTCGTCAAGCTGATGAGCAATGCGGAGCTGACCCAGCTCGGCGCGAAGGTCTTTAACGTTCTGCCCGGAAGCAAGATCGGCGCCAAGGGGTACTTCGGAGCCCGCATTCAACCGAACTCGCCGACCGATAACGTTGACGATATCCGGTGGCAGGTCTTCAACGGGTTCGCCTATGCGGTGGGTGATGTCGTGCTGGGGAACAACCCGGTATCGAGCGATCCAGACTCGGTAGAAGCAATTGAACGAACGCTGCAGGAGGTGCTCAACACCTTCGATATCGCTCACCTGATGCCGCACTGCGTTCTGTCACACATCGACGTGCAGGCTGAGGTCGAACACAAATGGCCGGGGCGGACGGCTCTGTGGTTCCAGAGCATTGCAGGCAGCGTCAGTGCCAATGCCACGTTTGACGTGACCATCGACAAGATGCTCAAGCACGCCGCCGAACGAACCGGTCCGTACGGAATGTACTTTGAGACCGGACAGGGAGCCGACTTCACCAACGGGCATGGCCATGGCTTCGACATGGTCATTCATGAGTCCCGGAAGTATGGATTCTGTCGCGTTCTCTCGCGGCGAGTGTCCGACGCGCGCGCAGCTGCGGGGCATCCCGGCGAGCCATGGGTCCATGTGAACGATGTCGCGGGTTTCATTGGCCCCGAGGTCTTCCGGACCAGGGAACAACTGGTCCGCTGCTGTCTCGAAGACATCGTGATGGGCAAATTGCATGGGCTCTGTATCGGACTCGATGTCTGCTCCACGCTGCACATGTCGGTATCACTGGATGACCTCGACTGGTGCCTCGATCAGCTCATACCAGCACAGCCAGCGTACTTGATGGCGCTCCCGACAAAGATCGACCCGATGCTGGGCTATCTGACGACCGGCTTTCACGATCATGTGCGATTGCGTGAAAAGTTCGGAACGAAGGTCAACGACGGGATGTGGAAGTTCTTCCAGTCGCTCGGCGTCATCGACCAGGAAGGCAAGCCGACCAAGCACTTCGGCGATCCGGTCTGGGTGTTTCAGCAGTATCTGAAACGGAAGGGTGATCAGCGTCCGCCGGATGAGATTTATGCTCAGGGCCGGGCTGAGATCGCCGCCATCCGCAGCCGGGGAGTCTTTGTCTCCGAGGGGTACGGCTCGCATCCCGGGGAACTGCCGCGGGGACTGGAGCAAGAGGTCCGCCACATTTATGAGGATGCCAAAGAGAGCATCTGGGCCGAACTGCACGAATCCTTTCTGGTTACCATCCCCAATGCGATTCGGCTGTCGACCAACTCGCATGATCGTACCGACTACATTCTGCATCCAGTCTCCGGGGAGCATCTCAGTGCCGCCTCACAGCAGGCGATCACAGACCTGCGAACCAAACACGGGGGTGAGTTCGACGTGCAGATCGTCATATCAGACGGGCTGAATGCCCTTTCGATTTCTGATGACGATCAGCTGATCCCGTACCTGGAGCAAGTCCGCAAAACTCTGGTGAAGTCGGGTTTCAAACCGGCTCCCGAGAATCTGGTGATCCATTCGGGACGTGTTCGGGCTGGCTACCGGATTGGTGAGTCGTTGTTTGGCGGCTTATCCGGAACCCGTACGATCCTGCACATCATCGGAGAACGCCCCGGTAGCGGGCACCACACGTTCTCCGTCTACATGACTCCGGTTGACGGGAAGCTGTGGGGCCAGACCAATCACGTTGACCACAACCTGACCCGCGTGGTGGCGGGTATCGCGAATACCGCGCTGACTCCGGTCACTGCTGCGGATGAATCCGTTCGCATCCTGAAGCAGATGATCGCCAAAGGCTGAGATCCGACGTCAACGAACTGGAATCAACCACGCCTCAGCGAGCGGTGGCCGTCAGGCCCCTGGTGCTTCTGGACGTCGGAATCCAATTCGCCTCTTCCGGAACCACCCCGGTGACCAGCACCATCCGGCTGACGCCGGACGCTCGCCGGGGAAGACTTACTGTACTGAAGCGGCACTCACCGCATTCTCCAGCACCTTGAGCCGTTTGGGCCCCAGGGCTTCCGTTGTGACCTGCCCCTTGAGCAAGGCCAGCAATACCGCCTTCTGTCCGAGCCGGGTTCGCAACGCCCCATCGAGTGCCAGGTCACGATTCGCCGGAGGGTACGTCATCACATGCGTCAGTACGGCGTCAAAAGCCGCAGCCTCGGGGACATCTAACGCTCCGCTGATCGCTCCGGCCTGGAGTTCTTCTGAGGTCCCTGGCTTCAGGTAGCTCTTCAACTGTTCCCCGCAGTTCTCCCACGGCTGCATCGCGATGATACGCAGGGCGTCGTACCGGGTACCTTCCTTGATCTTGACGTTGTCGGCCATCGCAATCGACTCCTGCAGACACCAACGACAACGGGGCAGCAAGTCGTCGTTGTCGGAATGGAGC
>QWOR01000315.1 GCA_003669575.1 Planctomycetota bacterium
CAGCGAGCCTGGCGGTCGCCGTGCGGTAAGGCTCGTCCTTCGCATCCAGCCACCAGTTGTAGAGTTCGTTCTTCTCGGCATCGGTCCGTTGTTCCGCTGGCTTCGACAGCACAGCTGCGAAGAGAGCTGATCGACCGAGGGCGGTGACCTCTTCCGGTTTCAGTTCGCTCTGGTACAGACGCAGGTCATGCAGCCCGAATCCAGAGAGCGGATCTGAGTCGTTGCGCTGACCGATCTTGAACGGCACGCTGGTCTTAATCGACCCCTTGAGTGTGTCGGATTCGACGTTGGTTTCCTGCAATGCACCATTCACGTAAATCTTGACGCCAGCTGCGGTCTTCGAGCCGTTGTAAGTCACGGCCACATGGACCCACTCCTTGCCGGGAACTTGGTTCTTGGTGACGACCTTGATGGCGTCTCCGCTCCAGGCACTGACAATATGCGTCCCCACTCGGCGGCCCTGCACCCAGAAGTCCCAGCCGCGATACCCATTCGCGTTGTCCATGCGCGCGGCGATGGCTCCACGACTGTCGTTCGGCTGGAGCTTCACCCAGGCTGAATAGGAGAACGGCTGATCCGATTCAAAGTCACCCGCTTCGGCCACCGACGCAGCTGCGCCGCCGGTGACTTCAATCGATTGCCAGCCGAGGGCGCCCGGCTTCCAGCTGGCCTTGTCGGTGAGGGCGATGTCGCGGACCTGCCCCTCGACGGCGAACTTGACCGCCGTGCCCTGACCCTCGTTTAGAGGAGCATGCAGGACCAGTCGATCGGTCGAAGGCTTGAGGCCGATGTCGTCGGGCTTCGCGGTCGTCAGCCACGTCTCGAACTCAGCACGAGCGGAACCTCGACGGCCGTCCACAGCGCCCTTCGCAACGGGGATTTCGCTGTCCAGCTGGAGCTTGCGTGGTCGATCCGCAGGAGTCGGTACGATGATGATCGGTGGGGTGTCCTTGATGTTGCCGTCGCGGACTTTCTGCGTTGTGTTATTGAAGAAGGCCGACAACTCGTAGAACTCTTTTTGAGAGAGCGGGTCGAACTTGTGGTCGTGACAGACTGCACACCCAGCGGTCAGTCCCAGCCAGACTTGTGAGACGGTATCGGTTCGATCACGGGCGTAGAGCACGGCGTACTCTTCATCGATGATTCCGCCTTCGTTGGTGGTCATATTGCAGCGGTTAAAGCCCGACCCGATCTGCTGATCGAGAGTACGATTGGGCAACAGATCCCCAGCGAGGCTTTCGATCGTGAATTCGTCGTAGGGCATGTTCTGGTTGAACGCATTGATGACCCAGTCGCGGTACGACCACATCTCGCGGAAGTTGTCGAAGTGAATGCCGTGCGTGTCGGCGTAGCGGGCATAGTCGAGCCAGTACCGCCCGCGCTGTTCGCCCCATTGCGGAAGCTTCATCAACTCGTCGACGTACTTGTCATCAGCTTGTGGAGAAGTGTCGGCAAGGTACGCCTCCAGCCGCTCGGGAGTCGGTGGGATCCCGTTCAGATCGAGACTCACGCGGCGTGCCCACGTCCGGCGATCAGCGGGCGGAGCAGGCTCCAGCCCCAGCGACTCCAGCTTGCTCAGGACAAAGCTGTCGATCGGATTATGAACCCAGCTGGGGTTCTTGACGGTTGGTTCGGACGCTTTGACGGGGGCGATAAACGACCAGTGCGGCTGGTAGGGGGCTCCCTGGGCGATCCAGCGTTTGAGAGTGTCGATTTGCTCCGGAGTGATTGTCTTCTTGCTCGCTGGGGGAGGCATGACGACTTCAGGATCGGTCGAAACCATCCGCTCGATGATTGCACTTTCGTCCGGCTTGCCTGGAACGATGGCTGACATCTGCTCAGCCCAGTCCTTCTTGTCGAGCCGCAACTCACCCTTGCGCGAGGCACTGTCCGGGCCGTGGCAGGCGAAGCAGTTCGCCGCCAGAATCGGACGAACGTCCCGGTTGTAAGAGAGTGCCTCTTCCGCAGACACCCGGCTCCAAAAGCCCACCAGCAATAAAGCTGCTGCAACATAAGAGTGGAGTCTCATCGCCATGTCTCCCGGGAAGTTCGTCTCGAGTAAACTCAACCGATCAATCTTACGTGATCCATTCACGACCGCCAACACCCGGAGATTCGCTGCACACTCGGGGAATTGTGCACACTTCCCTGGTCTCGGAATCCGGAAGTTCAAGTGAGCGATCGAGCGGTATGAGCATCTCCCTGCGAAAATAACAGTTGTTGAAATGTCGCATTGCGGAAGTCGTTTCAGGTGAATGAGATGATTCAGATCAACAGCCCGTCCAACTGATGGATCTCAATCAAATGTTGATTGCGATCAGTGCGATTTCGGACCAGTCAGGATCTCCCTCGCCTCAGCCGCGAGAAAGAAGGAACCAGCCACGCAGATCAGATCGCTCGGCAAGCTCTCCTGATTCACCATCTGCAACGCTTTGTGGACGGTGTCACATGCTTTTACTGGGATACTTACCACGCTGCGGGCGAGTTCGCTGAGTTCGTCGACTGGCCACGCTCGGGGGTTAGTTGTGTAGCGGGTGAGGATCAGTTCGTCGAAGGTCTCTCCCGCGATCGCGAGCATGGCTGCAGCCTCCTTATCGCGAGAGGTTCCAAAGATCAGCGTCTTGCGGCCAGCACTCATCGCCGCTGCGGCAGTGCATAGTTCTTTCATGGACGCATCATTGTGGGCGGCGTCGAGCACGATGAGCGGTGAGTGCTGGACCACCTCCAGTCGCAGTGGCCAGGTGACCTGCGACAGCCCGGTTCGCATCTGCTCGACCGAGATCGGTGTGAGCTGCCGTCTGGTGACGGGCGTTACCGGAAACGTTGGCCACCGCAGTGACACCGCTTCCACGGCTGCGATGGCCAACGCGGCGTTTCGGGTCTGGTACTCACCAGCCAGCGGGACTTGCAGCTCACAATAGATTTGCGACAGTGTTCTTACATCGATCGTCCACTGGCCCGGCCCCATCGCGGGAGTCGAAGCGGTAAGGCGATCAATATTGATCTCATGTCCCAGTCGCAACAATGGGGCATTTTTTGATTCGCAGACTTCGGCGATGACTTCTAGGACGGAAGGCTGATCGACCCCGGTCAGCATCGGGACTCCCGGCTTCACGATCCCGGCCTTCTCGCGGGCGATTAGTTCGAGTGTCTCGCCGAGCAGCTTCATGTGATCGCGACTGATGCTCGTGATCACCGTAACCAGTGGCTGGCACAGGTTCGTCGTGTCGAGGCGTCCGCCCAGACCGACTTCAAGCACGACGATGTCACACCCGGCATCCTGAAAGACCATCCACGCCAGCGCCGTCGACAGTTCAAAGAATGTCGGGCAAGTCTCTTCGCTCGACTCGAGATCGACCGCCAGCGTCCGCAGCTTCTCGACCAGTTCGACGATCTTGCCCTCGCTGGGCAACTCGCCGTTGACAGTCATACGCTCTTCAAACCGCACCAGATGTGGCGAGGTGAACAGCCCGACCTTGAACCCCGCGGCCTGCAGCATCGCGGCAGTCATCACAGCTGTCGAACCTTTGCCCTTGGTTCCGGTGATGTGAACTGCGGGGATCGCATGCTCAGGATGGCCCAGACGCTCGAGCAGAGTCGACATCCGGGGGAGCTGAAAGTCGTTGGTCGAGTACTTCGACGTGGGCACCCGCTCGTAGTTGATTCGTCCAAACAGGTAATCGACCGCGTCCGCATACGTCAACGGAGCGTGGGGCAGACCTGACGAATGAGGTGACTGATCAGCCATCCAGAGAGACAACTCGCAGTTTTCGGAATGAGGCGCTGGACCGAATCATCGCAGAGGAGAGCTGATCCGCACTGGATTCTACGCAAAATCAGAAGTCGCCGGAAATTGAACGATTTGAACTCTCACGACTTTGTCGTCAAACGGGTGAACGGTAACGAATATCAGGTTCGATACGGCATCTCGGGGGGCCCCTCCAATTCAGATCACGGAGGATCATCGCCACCGGGGTGGAAGGGATGACAGCGGCAGATTCGCCAAATCCCCTTCCAGGTGCCGACAAACGGGCCGTACTTGCGGACCGCACCGATGAAGTAGTGGCTGCAGGTCGGCTGGAAGCGACATTGTCGCCCGAAGATGGGGCTCAGGAAGATCTGGTACAGACGCACGCAGAAGATCAGCACCGCCGACAAGAGCGATTCGATTCCCTGCTTCAATTTGACCAGAGCTTGCCAGAACACCGAGAGATCCCCTGCGGAGTGATCAGCTTTCGTCGCGATTACTCCGATTGTCTTCACAACGGGACACATATCCCGCCATGAGCGATTCTAGGGGGCTGGATACTCCAGTGTCTCCTGCGTCAGTTCTGCAGGCACCAGCATGGCTGGGCCCGAAGCGGGCGTGGAATTGTAAAGGCAACTCCCCTGTGGCTGGAGCCGCGTGGCGTCAAAGAAGACCGCAACCTGGATGGGGCCGACCGGTACGGGGTCTGGTTGCCCCGACACAACCACATGCAGCTGACCGGCCTTGACGACTGGGTGGTTGGTCCCCTCTGGGAGTTTAATTTCCGGAGAAATCGGCAAGTCGCGGTCGCCGAGGTCGATACAGAGCCGGTTCTCAGCGTCCTTCGCCAGACGACCGACGCGTGTGAAGTACTCTTCGCCGCTTGGGAGTTTCACCGGGAAGAAATGGCCGTGTGGCAGGGCGACGTGCGACGGGTTACCTGTCTTAATGAATCGATTGCCCTCCAGCTTGAGGCGGTAGTTGACAATCTGAGCGTGGCTCGTCGAGTTCGCAGCATCAAAAGGAATTTCCGCAAACACTGGAACGAGGGCCAGATAACCACACGCCTCTCGATTGGCCGCATTGTGCTGGGCAATTCGCGATGCCAGATCCCGCTGGTCGTCGACCAGTTTCGGCTGGGCCGCATCGAGCAGGCTTAAGGTCGGGGCTGTCGGTTGGAGCGGAGTGGGGGTCGCATCGGGATGACTGGAGCGGAACAGCGGAGGTGGAGCACTGAGGTGGTCCGGTCCCTCGCCTTTCTGACCGAACTTCTTCCACATCACAATGATGCCCGCAGCATCCGCAGGGCTCATCCCCTGCAATGCATCCGCCCAGACTTCACGCTGTTGCTCGGAGACGCCTTCGAGTTCGTCCTTGAGCATCTTGACCACTTCGGGATCGAGCTTCGAGAAATCTCCCGATGGCGAGGTCTTGGACGCATGGGGCTCCTTGTTTGTGGCGGGAGCGGAGTCGGCAACCGAGGTAATCGGGTTCGTCTCCGTTGTCTCAGAGATCGGTTTGGCCTGGTCTATCGCCAGCTTGCCTGGAGGCGCTTCGGCTTCAGGTGCAGAGGCTTCGTGCGGTGAGGGAACTTCCACCAGGGCCTCCGCATGCACTGGCTCGTCAGCATCGTCCGGGTCATTGAGGACCACAGCTCCGAGTGGAGCGGGAGTACTCGCGATGTCTGTGACTTCCGGGTCTGACAGACACGCCAGCAGGTCCGATCCACCGATGCCAACGGAACTGGTGTGCAGCGGTACGGTCCGGTCAAAGAAGGCTGTCCGCTCCGGTTGGAATCGGTTCCAGACCAGCAGATGTCCAGCTGCTCCTCCGACCGCCAGACCGAAACAGGCTCCGCAGAAAAACGAGAGTCGCCATCGAGGATCCATTGACCGCCTCCTGCGGCCGGTCGCCAATCAACGACCGGAACGCTGCCCCACCGGAACCTTCCCGGTTCCTGAGTCCAGCTTTCAAACAGATTTGAAAGTTCCGCAAACTATCTGAATTTCTTGGTTTGAGGCAAGGTGAGGTGGAGTGAGGAGGCGGATGGCTGGTGCCTAATGGCGGATGGCCGGAGGGGGAGAGGAGAGGATGGTGGCGTCGCGGAGGAACTCGCGCTGGGCGGGGGTGGCATCGAGGCTGGCCAGAGAGGATTGGTCGATCTGGGTGGTTTCGTCGACTAGCACACTCAGCAGCGGTGCCCCGCTGGCATCGAAAGTCCCGAACGTTGCTCCGAAGAGTGAGGCTCCAATCAGCTTCACGCCGCGTAGATCAGCTCCGCTCAAGTCCGCCCCCTCCAGATCGGCAGCCAGACCGGTGTGGTCGACACAGAACGAGGCTCCGCGCAGGTCGGCCTGCTGCAGGTGAGCCCCGGAAAGATTCACTCCGTCGAAACAACTGAGACGGAGGTCTGCTCGTTCAAAGTGGGCGTCGCGCAGTTTTGCCCCAGTCGCCTTCAATTTACGCAGATCCATTCCCGCAGCTGTCAGACCGCGGAGGTCCAGACCGCTAAAGTCACGCTTGGCCAGCAAGGCTCGCACGGTCTTCGCATTGAGTGACGGAGCAAGAAAGCGTTCTTCATTCCAGGGGTCAGCTCCGTTGTGGTACCCCGCATGAGCCTCCCAGTACCCGAGCCGATCCTCGTTCAAGATCTCAATGCGTGCCAGCCATTTCAGGCTCTTGTAGAAGTAGCGACCCGGCACGACCGCCCGCACGGGGCCCCCATGTTCGGTCGTCAACGGTTGACCATCCGCCTGAAATGCGACGAACGCATCGGCCTCGTGAAGCAATGAAAGCGGCAGTGAAGTCGAATGCTCACGCTCGCTGTGAGCGATAAAAGAAACGAATTGAGCTGTGGGTGACGGACCACTGGCGTCCAGCAGTCTCGACAATGAAATACCAGTGAATTCCACCTGCTGCCGCGACCAACGCGTGACACAATGGATGTCGATTCGGCGCGTGACCTGTGGTAGTTCTCTCAGCTGATCGAGCGACCAGCTGACGTTGCGGTCAACAGCCCCAACGATTGAGACGGTCCACGGGCCATCTGGTGTTCGAGGTAAACGTTCTCCGACCACCGGCCATTTCCCCGGAGCGACGAGTTGCTGCCCGGGTGGAAGCGGAACATGGGGAGAGGGTGATGGCATCCGACGATTAGCCAGGAAGAAGGTTCAATCCAATCCGAGAGCCATTCTTGTCGGCTCAGATGGCAAACTCAATCTACTCAGGCAGAGACAAGAATGTTTGTGCGACAACAATCGAGATCAGGCTTCTTGCCCGGTCGAAAACGATTCAATCTCGATCACCACGGGGTGCCCCATCCCACCATCGAGTTCCGGTGCTGAGATCCCCTCGCTGAAAAAAATCTCCAGCAGATTGCGAGTTGCCAGTGCCTGTGTCATTTCAAACCGAATGACCGGAGGCGATGTTTCGTGTCCGACGCTGGGCATTCGTGGCAGAGGTTCTCCGTTCAGGTGGACCGAGCTCAGAGCAGCGACCGTGGTGATGGCGACGCGAATCCGGTCGATCGGCGTGATGCCGGTCGGGGCATTGAACCGGCGGCGAAACCACACCGGTCCGGTGATGGCTGGCAAACGGTCCCACTCCTCGGGAAGGCGCAGGCGGTTCCAGGTCCAAGCCTGCTCTGGCGAAGGAGTCGGCACCGCCCACTCCCACGGCCCCTGCAGACGGATGCGATGGATCGACGAGGAGTGAGGTGTGGTCATGGCTGAACTGCTGGTGAAACGCGATGCGCCTCGCGTTACGGTAACGTCTTCGATGACAGTGGACCAACGGTTCCCACCGCCTTACGATGAAATTCATAATCAAGAGCCGAATCGCCTGCGGGCATTCCGCTGGATCATGCACCAGGTTCTGAGTAAGGAGAAGTGATGCGTCTGTCGATTGCTGTGATGGCTGTACTGGGGGTGCTGGGGCTGAGCCGGTTTGCGGCTGCGGATGAGATTGACGACAGGTTCGAGAAGAAGGTCTTCACCACCAAGGACGGGGGAAAGCTGAATTACCGATATCTCGCCCCCGTGGCTCCCAAGACGGGTGAGAAGTACCCCCTGGTGATTTTCCTGCACGGAGGCGGGGAACGCGGCGACGACAATACCCTCCAGCTGCTCCATGGTGTGAAGCGATTCGCCCAGGACGACTTCTTAAAGCAATACCCTTGCTACGTGATTGCTCCGCAGTGCCCCAAGGATCTGATCTGGGCCTCGAGGAAATTCTCCGAAGAGGCGGCCTATCAAGATGAACCATCGGTCCCGACGAAGATGCTGATGGAGCTCATCGACTCACTGGAGACGACTCTGGCCATCGACACGCACCGTGAGTATGTCACGGGGCTCTCGATGGGTGGCTTCGGTTCGTGGGACATGGCCATGCGGCAGCCGCATCGCTTTGCCGCCATCGCACCGGTGTGTCCTGCGGGTTCCGACTTCTCCCGGATGGCGTCGATCAAGCATCTTCCGGTCTGGATCTTCCACGGCGACGCAGACACAGACGTGAAGGTCGAACGCACCCTGAAAGCTGTCGCAGCTCTCAAAGCGGCCGGTGGCAATCCGGTCTATACCGAGTATCCCGGTGTTGGACACAACTGCTGGAACCAGGCCTACTCCGATCTGAAGTTCTACGAGTGGTTGTTTGCTCAGAAGAACGAAAAGCCAGCGAAGTAGTATCGTTGGGCGTGACGTGAAACAGAAAAGAGGCAGGGCGTGAGATCGTCCTGCCTCTTTTTTTTCGAGTTTCCTTTTCCCGGCGTGACCTCGACCTACTCCGGCGATTCGGTCCCGTAGAGGATCTCGTCGGTGATCCGCTGGACTTTGCCCTCACGGTCAACGCAGGCGAGACAGCTGTAGCCTCGGGCGACTTGCATGCCGTTGCGGAAGACTTCGTACTCGTGTTCCAGCTTTGCCGGGGTCAGACGGGCGATCCGCGTACGGATCGTCAGCTCATCGTCGAATCGAGAGGGGACCTTGTAGTGACATTCGATCTTCACCACGACCAGAAAGAACCCGCGTTCCTCCATCGTGCGATAGTTGCCACCCTGTGCCCGAAACAGTTCAGTACGAGCCAGCTCAAAAAAGTTGAAATAGTTGGCGTGATGTAGATAACCCATCGCGTCGGTTTCGCAATACCGAACGCGGACCTGGATTTCGTGTGTGTCAGTGGGCATGGACAGGCTTTCCAACAAGAGACGCAGGCGAGAGCCGAATCATCGTGATCGCGGGAACTTCAGGCAACTCAAGCTGCTAGCGGATGTCCAGAACTGTGAAGTAATCGCTCGCGATTCTGTCTCACTCGCTTGAACCTGTTCACGATCCCGGTCAGAGTGAGGCCATACAGCATCCTGATCGGAGTCGCAGAAAGCAGCGTGATGAGATTTGCCAGTGCCGGTAATCAGGAATCCCAGACCAAAACAGCCATCCGCGAAGCTGCCATGGCGATCGAGAAACAGCTGTCTGGGCAGGCTCCCGATCTTGCATTCGTGTTTGTGACCCACCACCACACCACGGATCCGGGTTTTGGCCGACAGCTTTATGCCGCGCTGGGGGCCAAGGTTCTGGTGGGTTGTACCGCGGAATCGGTCGCCAGCAACGGCTTGGAGTACGAGAACGGTCCCGCGATCTCGGTCTGGGCCGCGTGTCTGCCGGGCTGTCATCTCGACGCTTTTCATATTGCGTTTCAGCGGACGCTCGATGGTCTACTGACCATTGGGGCTCCCTCGGCCGAAGAGGCGACGCCATCGCCTCGAGCTGCATTTCTGCTGGCCGATCCATTTTCATGTTCTGTGGATTCGATGCTCTCGCACTTTGGCGAGGAGTTTTCCGGGCTTCCGGTCCAGGGAGGCATGGCCAGCGGAGCGTCTGCACCGGGAGAGAATCGCCTCTTTCTGAACGATGGTGAGTATGACCAGGGGGCCGTTGGGGTGGTCATCGGCGGACCAGTTTCAATCCGGTCGGTGGTTTCTCAAGGCTGTCGTCCGATTGGCAAGCCCTTTGTCGTGACGCGGTCCAACCGCAACATCGTCAACGAGCTGGGTGGGCGGCCAGCTCTGGAGCAACTCAATACACTCTACCGCGACTCGGGGCCCGCCGAACAACAGCTGATTCAAAAGGGCCTCCATCTGGGCCTGGCGATGAGTGAGTATCGGGAATCCTTCGGCCGCGGCGATTTTCTGATTGGCAATATCGTTGGGGCGGATCGAGAAACGGGAGCTGTCGCTCTCGGCAATTTGGTCCGAACGGGCCAAACCGTCCAGTTCCATGTGCGCGACGCCAGTACAGCTGACGAAGACCTGCGCACGCTGCTCTCTGGTTCGCTGGAATCGGGGCCGGCCAGCGGGGGACTGCTCTTCAGCTGTAACGGACGCGGAACCCGGATGTTCCCCAAACCCCACCACGACGCGACGGCGATCCGTGACCTGGCGGGCGAGATTCCACTGGCAGGCTTCTTTGCCCAGGGAGAACTTGGCCCGATCGATGGCCAGAACTACATCCACGGATTCACCGCCAGCGTGGCACTGTTCGGAGCCGGGTGATTCAATCTCAACGGGGCTCCGGCGACATTCGTAACAGATGTCGTCCCCGTGAGCCGTTTGGTTCGCCCGACGTACTCCGACTTGTTCTTCAGAATGAGCAGACATTCCTGTCTGTTCATTCTCCGTCTCCAGTCGAGACGCGAGCCGGCTCTCATCCACCGTAAGTGATTCTCCTTACACGTGTTTCTAAATGTCTTGTTTTTTTGAATTCTGCTCCCGGATTGATCGCACTGCGGCAACAATAGTGTGTAGGCCGCACCTGACGACCGTGCACTGTCAGCGGACAGCGGGCTACACCAGCCATGAGAATCGAACCTTCCATGCCTC
>QWOR01000260.1 GCA_003669575.1 Planctomycetota bacterium
CTTCTTTTGCCTGCCCTTTGGCGGGAACTCTGAACTGGTGAACGGCGAGAAACATCCCCCCCACGGCGAAGTGGCAGGGGCACCGTGGAAACTCCTGAGCAGTTCTCAATCGAGTGACTTCGCCACCCTGAAACTGGAGTTCGCCACTCACGTCCGCCCCGGCAAGGTCACCAAGGAGCTGTCCCTGGTGAACGGCCAGAACGTTGTCTACTCCCGCCACACGATCGAGGGATTCGCGGGCCAGGTCCCACTCGGTCATCACGCCACACTCGCGATGCCGGAAGAAGAGGGCCGCGTGCGACTCTCCAGCAGCCGCATGAAATTCGGCATGACCTACCCCGGTGTCTTCAGCGATCCCAAGAGTCGGGAGTACCAGGCCCTGCTCCCCGGTGCCCAGTGGACTGATATGACCAAGGTCCCTGCCCTGGCCAGGAACGCACCCGATGCCGACCTCACCCGCTTTCCCACTCGGCACGGGTTCGCCGATCTGGTCCAGCTCATCAACGATCCAACCGCAGAAGGGCCCGCCTGGATGGCAGCCACGTACGCCGACAAGGGGTATGTCTGGTTCTCGTTGAAAGACCCGCGTGTCCTGGCCAGCACGGTCCTGTGGATCGAGAACCATGGGCGACACGGACATCCCTGGAACGGTCGCAACAACTGTCTGGGCGTCGAGGACGTGACCAGCCATTTCGCGGATGGACTGGCTGCATCGATCGCAGAAAACATCCTGTCGAAACAGGGAGTCCCGACAACAGTGACACTCAAGGCTGACCGCCCCACGCACATCAATTACATCCAGGGCGTCGCCCAGATTCCTGCCGGGTTTGAACAGGTTGAGTCAGTCGTCTTCGCCTCCGGTCAGATCACCTTGAAAGCCACCACCGGCCAGACCCTCACGGTCCCAGTTCAGCACGAGTTCCTGAAGACGGGTCGCCTCACCCGATAAATCATCACCGTTTGAGCTTGCGTTTCTGCTGACGCACAACGTGTTCACGCCACATGTCGATAGGCAGAATGGGGAACACTGATCTTCACTGATTGACACTGATTCGGAATGGTAGATCTCACGCTTATACACGCCCCCTTAAGTCAGGGCTGGGCCACCAACGTCCTGCATCCCTCCGGATTAGTGGTCATTAGTGAAGATCACCCTCTTCTCTTCTCCGACACACTCTTCGTTTCCCTTGAGACATTGCTCCCACTTTCCCCTGCCGCCGTATCGGAACACGTTGTACACTTTCCCGTGTTGTTGAGATGGTGATGGATTACCCCAAGTCAGGTCGAAGGGGGCGTGATGCTCGGTGTCTTTGGTCAACCGATTTTTCATCGGGGAAAGTTTGCCCGACGGGAACTGTTGCGAATCGGTAGCCTCGCGCTGGGAGGGATTTCGCTTCCGGGTCTGCTCAAGCACGTGATCGCCGACACCTCGGGCCCATTAGCCAAAGCCAAACACTGTATCCTGATGCTCCTGAATGGAGGCCAGGCCCAGCAGGACACCTTCGACATGAAACCGAATGCCCCCGATGGCATTCGTGGTCCCTACCAGCCGATCTCGACAGCTGTACCCGGACTTCAGATCTGTGAGAAGTTGCCCCGGCTGGCCCGCTTGACCGACCGCATGGCCATTGTGCGATCGATGCATCATCACCTGCTGGCTCACAATACGGGAGCTGCGTACGCCCTGAGTGGTCACTCGCCCGGGACCGATCAGGACATCTCCCCCAAGCCGACGAACCACCCGACTTATGGCTCGGTGATCTCGCGCGTGCTTCCCCCTCCAGAGTCGATGCCGAGCTTCGTGCTGACGCCCACGTATCTGTTCGACATGGGCTTCCCGACCCCGAGTGCGGGAGGCGGATGGCTGGGGAAAAGCTGGGATCCGTTTCCCCTCGTCCGCAATCGGATGATGTCTCGATCGCCGGCGTGGGAAGGAAAACTTCCCGTCCCGCCCGACCTCCAACTCCCGACGGAGGTCTCGCCCGACCGGTTGCAGTCGCGACGGAATCTGCTCGGGTCAATGGACTCGCCATTCAGCGGTGAGCATCCCGTGGCGGGGATCCAGACACTCGACAAGCATTTCAACCGGGCGGTGGATCTCATCACCTCCCCCAAAACCCGAGACGCCTTTGACCTCTCCAAAGAATCCCCGGAGATGCACGACCGCTACGGCCGGTTCGAGATGGGTCAGGTGATGCTGCTCTCCCGCCGGATGATCGAGGCGGGCGTCCGCTTCGTCACCGCCAATGCGGTCTCAAATCCCAGCAACACGGCTTTATCCCCATTTCAGATCTGGGACACACACTTCGACCACTTCCGGCTCTATAACGAGAATCTGCTCCCCGAGTTTGACCAGGCTCTCTCGGCCCTGATCACCGACCTCGAAGAGCGGTCACTGCTGGAGGAAACGCTGATCGTTGTCATGGGCGAGTTTGGCCGTACCCCCAAGATCAACAACGCCAAAGACGGCGGCCGCGACCACTGGTCCCGAGCCTACTCAATCCAGCTGATCGGCGGCGGAATCCGAGGCGGTGTGACGTATGGAGTGACCGACCGCCATGCGGGCGACGTGATCGACTTCCCCGTCAAACCTGACGATATCGCCGCCACGATCTATCACCTGATGGGGCTGCAGCACGACATGATGCTGCACGACCTGCGTGGTCGGCCGCACAAGATCAGCGAAGGCGAGCCGCTCTACTCAATCATGACGTGACCTGATCTCGGCTGGTGCTCGCCGCTCTGGCATCGAAACGCTCTCGCCACGAACCAGATGACTGGCAACATCAGCACTGACTACGGATTCGGGCCAGCTGCGGGTGAAGAGTTCTTCAGCAGTCCTGGCAATCCGTTCTCATTCGGCCCCTGCACCCCCACGGCGTTCGCCAGCGCCGTACGTACAGCCGGATCGGATTCGTTATTCCACGTCTCGACCAATTGCTTGCGCAAATCGTCAGACAGCAGAATCTGGTGCCGTCGAATATGAGCTGCGACAAGGTTCGCAGCTGCGATGCGCAAATTGGCATCATAGCCCGAGTTGACCGCAGCCTCCGCCAGATGAATCTGCACTGAGGCCGTGGGAATCACAGCCATCGCCGTGATCGCATCCATCCCGATCTCGGGATGCGACACCGCCACGTACAACGACTCTTCCGCTGGAGACAGGTCGTACACATTCGTGCGACCTTCCGCGATTCGCCGAAGCCATTTAGCGGCCGACTTCGCCTGGCTGGTCAGTTGGTCTTCGGTCAATGCTGGAGGCGTGATCTGCGCCAGGAACGGCTTGAGTTGTTGCGACAGCCCCGACGAGACCGACGACTCCTCAACGTAAGTCAGCCGGGGATCATTGGCCAGCAGATACTCAACCTGACCGCGAAAACCATGTGGCCCATAAATCGCAATTGGCAGGTTTCGGGTCCGCGAGTCCGCGCGGAAGTTCGCAATCGTCGGCGACAGATCCCAGCGAATCGTGTTCAAATGCAGGATTGCCACCTGCAAGTCGCCGCGAGTACTGGCCTCTTCGAAGCCAGCAGCTCCCGTTGGGACGACTTGTGAGTCGTATCCCATCTCGGACAGGAATGTCGCCATGACAGCGGCCCGATCATGGTTTGGATCAACGACAACGCCATTCGCTCGGGCGTCCGATTTCAGAGCCCGGGCCAGGATTTCCACCACTCGACTGGAACCGGGGAACGGGCTCTGCGGGTCCCACTCCAGAATCGTTTCCGCAGCTGCAAACTGAACTCGTTGTGATCCATGATCGAGGGCCGCCACCACGCCTGCCCGTTTACCCCCGGTGCGGAGGAGATCTGCCGATCCGTTGTAAGCCAGCGCCCGGACCAGTGCCTCAGCGGCGGCATCGTTTCCCTGCTCATTGGCCAGAGTCAATGCCTCCAGACAGGCCGCCGACCCCGCCAGCACCGCCACCTCATGAGCAGAGCCCGGCCCCGTCGGAGCCGGATGATCCCACCCCGCCGACTCCACGTCACGGGTCAGGATCACGTTCAGAAGCACGCTCTGGGCCCGTTTGTCCGTTGGGCCCAGCTCCAGAGACTGACGAGCGAACTGTTCTGCCCGGAAGATGGCTGCGGAGTGTGGCGAAACGCGTTTCTCCAAAAAGCTGGCCGAATCCTTGTCCCGAACCCAGACAGGAACGAGGCCATCTTCCTCCGCTTCGATTTTTTCATCGCCTTTGAGCAGTCGCTCGGCCAGAGACCGGAGTTCTGCCGCTGCTCCAAACCCATCAAAACGCCCGGAGAACTTGGAATCCTTGTAAACCAGCCGCGACAGGGACTGTCGGGCGGCGTCGCGCAGCCCGGGCTCATTCGCTTCAGAGAATGCGATCGCATACAGGTCAGGAGCCTCGTGTTTGGACGCGACCCAGCCGAAAGCTTCGGTCGCCAGGAGCTTTTGCGACTCGTCACCCTGATTCAGGAAGCCGATCAGCGGGGCGACCGCGGACTCACCCATCCGGGTCAGTGCGATAAAGGCCTGTTCACGATCCACCCCCGAGTTCAGGTCTGCCCCAGCCTCAACCAGCCGGGCCACCGCAGGAACTCCCAGATGCTGGAGGTCCCGCATGGCAAGGTCCGATTCGCGGGGCGAACCCGACAAATTCTTGAGCAGCCCGTCCATGAAGACGGGATCATTCGCCTGCCTCGTACTGGCGGCATTGAGTCGTTCGAGCAGCTCGGTCGCTGCCGGATTCAACTCCTCGATCCGGGCCATCTGAAGAAACGCCGCACTCCCGTGCTTAGTACGAAATGCGATCAGCGTTGCATCATCGGGATCCAGAGCCAGCAGCCCGTCGATGTACTTTTTGGTGACTTCCGGCCTGGCGATCTTCAGGGTGAAAAGTACAGCTTCCATGTACTCATCGGGTGTGGTCGGCTCCTTCAACAGAGGCGACTGCACTTCCGGCTGGGTGGCGGTTGCCGCCTCAGGAGCGGGCGTTTCCCCCTGCGCAATCACGGGTTGTGGCCTGACCAACCATGTCACGCACAGCAGTACACACAGTGTCTTGTAGCGGGAAATCATCCATGATCTCCGGTTTGAAATAGGCTGCGGGAACCTGCGACCGAAATGGGCGCGGAGTTCCAGCGGCGCAACTCGTCCGTACGGATTCTATCGAGTTCTCCGGACATGCCGCTTGAGACCGGCGGGCCGAGAGCGACCAGTCGCCCCCAATCCGCCCCTCTCCAATCCGCACGCCCGGCACGACCGACAAGGCTTGCCATGCGTGAACGCCACCGTTCACCGGCAAAAGACGCCGGGAGACACGTAATGACTCTCACAGAGGAGGAGATTGTGCCAGCGATCAACCCGCCCTACTGCCCCTGAACGAATTTAAAGATGTCGGCCAGGTCCTGCGGTGAGATCTCCAGTTCCAAGCCCTCAGGCATGAACGATTTGCCCGTCGACCTCAGTTCATCGAGGTCGACCCGCAGTAGCGTGTCCTTCTTACCATCAGCTTTCGCGAGAGTCAGGCTGGTCGCGGTTTCGTCGGTGATCATGCCAGTGAAGACCCGGCCGTCTTTGGTCGTCGCGACGTAGCCGGTGTACTTGCTCTCGATGGCCTGGTTCGGATCGAGAATCGCCCGGATCAGGAAGTCGCCCGACTTATTAGTCAGTGCAGACAGCTGGGGCCCGATCTGGTTTCCGATTTCACGATGCTTGTGGCAGGTCGCACACTTCTTCTCGAACAGCATCCGTCCATGAACATCGTTCCCGGTCAGCTCAAGAGCGGGTTTGAACTTCTCGATCACAGCCTGCCGAGTCGACGAGCCTGATGTCATAAGCAACGTCTTGGCCAGAGAGGCAATCCGCCCGTCGGGAGATTGGGTGAGCGCTGTCCGCGTGGCTGCGTCGAGATCGCTCGCCGGAATCTGTTTCGCTTCGACGGCCTTGAGCAGCGTCAAAGCCGTCCCGGTACGACTGGTCAGCACCGTTTGAGCCTCGCGCCGGGCAATGGGCGAGAGAGTGCCCCATGCCGCCAGAATCCCATCCGCGGCATCCAGAGCCGCCAGTCGTTCGACCGCCGCAGAGGTCAGCTGAATCGGAGTCTGAGGAGTGAAGAATCCATTCAGCACTTCGAGAGCTGAGTCACGATCAGCTGGCAGCTGTCCGGCGAGCGTGACTGCGGTGGCGCGTAACGCCGTTTCCGCCTGCTGATCGGCCAGTAAGCGTGCCCCTTCGGCGAGGACCGGACGGCAAGCGCTGATCGCCTCCTGGATGGCTGCGTCCTGCTTCTCGGACAGCTTTGCCAGTGTGAACCCGCGATCGCTCAAGACCTTCAGTGTGTTGGCCACAGCGACGATTTTCCAGGAGTTTTCGGCCCCGGTCGCCTCACCACTCAGCGACTTGAGAATGCGAGCCACTCCCGCTTCCGGCTGGTCAGCCAGACTGGTGGCCACCAGTTGAGCCACCCACGTCGCACGTACGTCGTCGGCAGGAAGTCGCTGAATCACGAGAGTGAGCAGCGGCTCGGCATGCCCAGGAGCTGCACTGAGGATCGCCGCCCGCAACCACTCGTCGTGCGGGTCACTTTCAATGAGTTGGCCCAACCATTCCGTGACGTGCAGTGAGTGGGATCGTCCGAGCGCGAGGGCCAGTTGGTAGCGGACTTCCAGCGATTCGCTCTTAATCAGTCCGGGAATCAGCGCGGAGATTTGCGGGTCATCGATCAACTCGGTCGTCGCGAACTTCAGCAGTGCCGCAACCAGAGTCGGTGACGAGGACTTCAGGCCAGCTGCGAGATGCGAGGCCTTGAGCAACCCGCGTCCCTCCAGCACCGCGATCGAATGCAGCTGGCTCAGTCCGTTCCCTTGCAAAGCTTGCTTCTCAATCTGTGCAATGGCCTCCTGGGACACCGCTGGAGCGGTGACGAGCAGCTGTTGTGCGGTGTCGCGATGCCAGCCATTGGAGTGGGCCAGAGCCCCGGCCAGCTCAACATCCGTCATCTTTGTCATGTCGAAGCGGGAGGCGCGAGGCTGGCTCGTCTTGCGCACGCGGTAAATGCGGCCCTTGTCTTCCCCCGCCCGGAGATCGAGTCGAGCCTGCCACGCCTCAGGAATCCATTCCGGATGCTCGATGACATGCCGGTACATATCGGCCACCCACAACGAGCCATCGGGCGCGGTCTCGGCTCGGGTCGGGCGGAACCAGTTGTCCGAGGAGGCCAGGAAGTCGTGCTTCTGGTCTTCGGGGAAGCGTTCGGCCTTGAACTTCACCCCATCCGGGACGACTTTGTAACGCATCACCAGGTTATGGACCGGTTCGCAGACAAAGGCGACGCCGCTCATCTCGGGTCCCCAAGCCTCGTCCCGGTAGAATCCCGTCCCGCACGCCGAAGTAAACCGGTCAGCGGCCCATAGGTCGTTAAACCGATCGACCGTGCGGCTGGTCGGATAGACGGGGGGAGCGATCTCGGGATCGGTGATCCGCACCGAGGCCTGCGGCGAGGGGACAAACGGGTTCTTGCGCAGATCCCGGTCCTCCATGGGATAGCACATCAGCGGTTCGCTGTTCGTGTTTCCGAACCAGTGGCCCCAGACATCTCGAACGCGGGCATTCTGTGTCTGACCGCCGAGGGCTTCGACCTGACCGGTCCGTGGATCAAATCGCATATCGCGGCGCGTCGTCCGCTCCACATGACCAGTCTTGAGCGACTTCACTTCGGGCGTCGAATCTCCCGCGGCCAGATAAATCCAGTTGTCGAGCCCACGCTCAAATCCATTGATGCGATGCTGCGGATTGGCGTCAATGAAGCCCTCCAGCCACGGCGTCATCTCATCCGCTGTTCCATCACCGTCAGTATCGCGGGCAAAGAGTACGTTCGGTGCCGCACTGACCCACGCCCCGTCCTTCCACGGCAGCACTCCGGTCACATACCGCAACTTGTCGATAAAGGTCACTGCCGTTTCATAGCGACCGTCGCCGTCCTTGTCGGAGAGCACGCGAATCCGCCCGCCGGGCTCGCCTTTCCCATCCATGCCGAGTGGGTAGTCACGCATCTCGGCCACCCACAGCCGTCCATCGGGCCCGACACTGAAATTGACCGGATCCACAATCTGTGGCTCGCAGGCCACGACATCGACCTCATACCCCTCAGGGACTGAGAACGACTGCAGAGCTTCCTCGACCGACAGCGGACGATCTGGAGTCTTATTGTTGTAGAGTTCGTGAAGGCGGCGGAAGATCACCTCTTCGGTTCCGGTCGACCAGCGTCCGGGCTGGTTGTAATAGATCATCGAATCATCGACTTCATATCCGCCTTCGGCTCGCATCCGCTCTGAAACAACATAGCCGAACACATCGTCGCAATAAGCACTGACCCAGGTCGCGGTGGGGAATTCCTTCCGGACCCGCAAGGCGTAATCGGCCACGACCTCGCCCCCTAGAAACACCATGCTGAACTGGTCACCGAAACGCCAGACGTGAATCGGCATCGGATAGGTCTCGGGCAACCGTCCCATCTTTTTCAGCGTGGCCAGCATGTTCTCGGCATGTTGGCGTACTTGTGGCTGGGTGCTGGTGAGCTGCTTCTTGAGGTCCGCCTCTTCTGGGCGGTCGCTGGCGATTCCGGCAAATCCGAACGTCGACTGCAGCGAGGCATCGATCACCTGCCCCCTGGCCGTCAACTGCTTCTCCACAGCCACAGCGAGTTCATGCCCCTGAGCCTTGGCCAGCTCCAGCTGCCTGGGCCCTTCTCGGTCCGGGTTGGCATCGGCCCCGCAGCCGATGATCGAAAACGCCAGCATGTCGGGATGAGCCGCTTCCAGCTCCGCCGTTGCATATCCGGCCCAGTCGCCGTTCACACGGTTGTGCCCGGGGCCAAACGTGGTGCAGTGACAGGCATAATTGAACAGCACAGCCCGGACAGTCTTTCCGTCCTCAGCGACCACTTTCACGCAGGGAACGGTGTGGTCCACAGCTCCGGTCGGGTTCTCGCCAAATCCCGTCCACTTGCCATCAACGATGGTACGCCGGTTTCGAGCAAACGCCGCTTCTCCCACGCTGGTCGAGAGCTTTGCCGGAGCCATATCCTTGATGGCCAGCCCGACAGCTTCCACCACGCGGTCAAGCACCTGATGGGTGTAGGCCTCCGACTTCGCCCGCTCGTCAGCAGTCATCGGCACTGCCAGTAGATTATTCAGCCCTTTCGACAGCTGGGGCGCGGTGTGCGAGTGCGTGGAGCTGATGACGAGATCTTCACGCGCGATGCCGAATTTCTCTTTGAGCAGCTTGGCCACCTCGACTGTCAGATCGCCGGGAAACCCGATCGTGTCGACAGACACCAGCACCCGGATCAGACCTCCCCCTTCGCGTAGAACGAGAGCCCTGGCATAAAGCGTGGTGTCGACCCCTTCCGAGGGTTTGGTGCGGTTCCCGTAGCCGGACAGACGCAACGGCTCTTGTGGCGTGATGTCGATGCGAGACACGCCCACCTGATACTCAGCAGCGAACGTCCTCGACGCAGACAACAACACAAGACAACAGAGCACTGACATCAAATGCCGCATGTCAACATCTCTCCGGCGAAAAACAAATGGACGCTCGTAGTCTGCCACAACCGCGAGTGAACGGAAAGGATGGCAAAGTATTGTCATCAGGCCCCCCGGTTGACCACCGTACTTCAGGCCAGACCACCTGTTGTGAGCGGAAGCTTATTCAGTCGAGACGACCGAGTTGAGTTGCATGCACGCGATTCGCCCGACAGAATCACGGAGATACACCGCTCTATCTTCGCTGGCGTGCTGGCAGAGACGCGGAAGCAATGCGGACTGAACTCCTTTGGAAGGACAGACAATGAAACGAGCATGGCTGGGTTTGATCGGGGCGGTCGCCCTGGGACTGGGCGCTCTCACTGTTGGTGCAGCGGATGAAGAAGGTTTCAAGGTGATCTTCGACGGCAAGTCTCTCGACGGCTGGAAGTCGGCCACCGAGAACACGGACGCCTGGAAGTTGGCAGACGGAGCCCTCGTCGCCAACGGCAAGCGCAGCCACATGTACTATGTCGGCGATGACAAGCCGTTCGAGAACTTCGAACTCAAGGTGGACTGCATGACGAAGAAGGGCAGTAACGGAGGCATCTACTTCCGCACCAAGTATCAGGAAGTGGGCTGGCCCAAGTACGGACACGAAGCTCAGGTGAACAATAGCCAGTCGGATCCGAAGCGCAGCGGCAGCCTGTATGGCATCGTGGATGTGCTGGACAAGAACATTCCCGACGACACATGGTGGACAGAGACCATCACGGTCGTGGGTAAGCACATCACGATCAAGCTCAACGACAAGGTTGTCGTCGACTACGAAGAACCTGCTGACAAGCAACCACACAGCAAGGATTTCGAGCGTCGCCTGGGTGAAGGCGGCACGTTCGCCCTTCAGGCCCACGATCCCGGCAGCACGATTTACTACAAGAACATTCGCGTGAAGCGGCTCCCCTAAGGGATGTTGTCAATCACCAGTGTTCAGTAGTCAGTCAGAAACACCAGCGGCGCGACTCGACATGGTTCGATCGCGCCGTTTGTATTCTGAGTATGGCGAATCTCCGGCGAGCTTACGGTTCTCA
>QWOR01000258.1 GCA_003669575.1 Planctomycetota bacterium
CGCAGCAGACATCTCCTCCGACCTGACGATGATCGCTCTCGGTGGTCCCAAGCGGATGCTGCGGGTCTACTCGACCGAAACTGGTGAGTTGCTGTTCGAGAACAAGAAGCACAACGACTGGATCACGGCCATCGAATTCAGCCCCGATAGCGTGCTCATTGCTTCGGGCGACCGCTCGAATGGCTTGCTCGTGTGGGAATCGTCGACCGGCAAGGAGTTCTACAACCTGCTCGGCCACACCGGCATGATCACCGACATCAGCTGGCGCCCCGACAGCAACGTGGTGGCGACCTCCAGCGAAGACAACACGATCCGCCTGTGGGAAATGACGAATGGTACCGAAGTGAAGCGCTGGAACGCCCATGGTGGCTGTCTTGCTCTCGACTACACCCGGGATGGCCGCCTGGTGTCCAACGGTCGCGATGCGATCGTCCGACTGTGGAATGGTGACGGTGGACAGCTGAAGGAGTTCCCCGGTCAAACCGATCTGGGGATGGAAGTGGCATTCGACTCGGAGAGTGAGCGTGTCCTCGCGGGTGATTGGAACGGAATGGTCCGGATCTGGAATGCGGCGGATGGGGCACTGCTGAACGAGTTCAACACGAACCCGCCCACGATTGATGCTGTGATCGCCGCCACAGAGCAGTCATTGGGAGGAGCTGCGGGCGAACTGACCCAGGCCTCGACTCAACTGGCCGCCCTCACGAAAGCTCTCGAAGAGCGGAAAGTAGCGGCTGAGACCGCAGCGTCTCAGCTGACCACTGTGACCAACAAGGCCCAAGCAGTTGCCGTTGAGAAGACCAACGCTGAGAAAATGCTGGCCGAGAAGAAGGCCGACATGCAGAAGGCCGAAGAGTCCCTGAAAGCAGCCATCGCCGCTCTGGAAGCGGCCAAGGCGGCTCTGGAAAAGGCCAACGCTGATCAGTTGGCGGCGAACACCACCAGGAAGGCTGCGGAAGACGGCATTACTGTTGCCAAGACAGCTGCCGAGAAGGCTGCGGAAGCCGAGAAGTTGCTGGCCGAGGAAATGGCCAAGGCGAAAGCGGCAGCCGAAAAAGCGGCAGCCGAAGCACCAGCCAAGCCCGAAGAGCAGAAGGCAATGGCGGATTACGATGCAGCTGCCAAGGCCGCTCAAGCGAAAGCTGACGCCGCCAAGGCCAAGCTGGAACGATTGAAGGCCCTGAAGGCTCTCCCGAAGCCAGCTCCCGCTGCAGAAACACCTGCTCCTGCTGCCCCCGCAGCGGAGACACCAGCAGCGCCTGCAACTCCGTGAATTTGAGTGGGCTTTCGTCCACGCGTGATCGCGACAGACAGGAATGTCTGTCTACGCACTGATGGCGCTCACGGCGAGTGTCCGTGTGGCTCACCCGGATGGTGCGGCTCAAGTGAAGGCGGCTGGTAGGTGCCCAAACGCATCTGCTCGAATATTTCTGGGGCACTGGCATATTGCCGGGCATCGATCAGGCCAATCACTCCACTCTTCATGAGTGACATCAGCGACACCTCGAAGATCGATGACTTCGACAGGTGCTGCTGCATCCCTTCGCGGATGCCCAGCGTGTCGCCCGCCAGAATGCACTCATTGATGTGCTGAGTGTCGTTGAACAGAAATTCGATGGCGGGCACGCGACCACCGCCAATCTTCGGAACCAGCCGCTGACACATGACACAACGGATCGCATCTCGCAGCTGGAGTTTCACCAGATCGCGTTCCGATGGGTCGAAGAAGCTGACGATGCGGTTCACAACCTCGGACGCAGTGTTTGAGTGCAGCGTACTGATGACGAGATGTCCCGTTGATGCGGCACTGATCGCCGCCCGAATTGTGTCCTGATCCCGCATTTCGCCGATGAAGATCACATCGGGGTCATGACGTAACGCTCCGCGTACGGCGTCGGGGAAGGTCGGAACATCTTCGCCCACTGACCGTTGTGACATGATTGCTTTTTGATTGAGGTGGACGTACTCCACCGGCTCTTCGATGGTAATCACATGCACGCGGCGGTGAGTGTTCACCCAATCGAGCCAGGATGCCACGGTGGTCGATTTACCGCTGCCTGTCACTCCCGTCACGAGGATCAGCCCATTCTCCAGTTTACTGAGAGCCTCCATCGCTGGCCGCGGAATGTGGAGTTCCTCGAATGACGGGATCTTCTCGGGCAAGAACCGGATTGTGCAGTGGGGGACGCCACTCTTGATGAACGCCGAAATGCGGGAATAACCGAGTCCGACCTGGTGAAAGTTAAAGCTGCACTGTTGTTGTTCCTGGAACTCCTTCCAGTGGTGATCGTGACAGGCTTCGCGCACCAGGGTCAGGATCTGATCTGCTGACAGTGGCGTCTCGTCAGGGTCACCCGCCACGATCAGGTTGTCTACGCGGACCAGCGGAGGGCTACCAGGATAAAGATGCACATCACTCGCGTGATGGGAGATCATCTGCTGGAACAACGACTCCATGCTGAGACCGCCGTGACGAAAATCCTCACCGTGGACCCGCCATACCTCGGGCAGATGCAGTAGCGTCGATACATCGTCGAGCAGCTTCCGGACCTTGTCATCCGAGCCTGGCGAGGGAGCACAGCGAAACTCTTTCCCCCATTCAATGTCGCCCAAAGAGCAGGGCACTGGCGAATATGTCTCCAGCTGCTTCAGGGATTCCAGGAGACGCCCCTCCGCACGCAATCGAATTGCGAAGGAATCAAACTCCCCGTCAAACCGGGGGCGAGTCGCGATGACTTCGAGCCCCGTAGCCCGCATGATCAGCTTGCGGGCGGGGCCTTGTGACTGGTGTAGCTCTTCCTCCGCGATTCGCAATATCTCATTCAGGCTCGTCTGCTGCCCCACACCTACGATGATATTCGCCATAGCTGAACTCGCAGAAAGAATAAGGCCCTCACCATCCGGGCCAATCATAGCTCGCGGTGATCCCCTAGAGCCATGCAGAGCTTGTCACTGCTCGCGAACCGACAACTGCTGGATCGGCGGAGAACGCAACGGCAGTATTGCCCAGAGGACAGGATAACACTGACTGATTCATGGGGCCCTCGTCTGCCGGACAGCCCTCATCCCACCGCTGGCATCGGGCCAGACGGTGCGATAGAGTCTGAAGTTCTGTCCTGCCCGAAACTGGCTCCTTGAAGGTCTGATTGTGAACGCGAAGATTGTCCTGCTGCCCGGCGATGGAATTGGCCCCGAAGTGATCCGCGAAGCGGAAGCTGTGCTCCGTCATATCGCGACGAAGTTTGGACACACCTTCACGTTCTCGTCACACATGATTGGTGGCTGTGCGATTGACGCGACGGGGTCGGCACTGCCCGATGAGACGCTCGCTGCCTGTCGCGAGGCCGACGCCGTGCTGCTCGGAGCCGTGGGTGGGCCGAAGTGGGATGACCCGAAAGCGAAGACCCGTCCCGAGGCAGGCCTGCTCAAGATTCGGAAAGAACTGGGCCTGTATGCGAATCTGCGTCCGATCACAACGTTTGACTGCCTGCTCGACTCGTCTCCGCTCAAGCGAAATATCATCGAAGGGACTGACATCCTGTTCTTCCGCGAGCTGACGGGCGGGCTCTACTTCGGCAAGTCAGGACTCGAGCAGAACGCCGATGGCAGTGAGACCGCCTACAGCACGATGACCTACAGCACGCACGAGATTGAGCGGATCGTGCGGATGGCCGCTCAGGCTGCGATGAAGCGGCGCAAGAAGCTGACCATGGTCGACAAGGCCAACGTGCTCGAAGCCTCGCGACTGTGGCGGCGTGTCAGTGAGCGGGTCGTGAAGACCGAGTTCCCCGAGCTGGCCTATGACGTGGTGCTGGTCGACTCGATGGCGATGCACCTGATCTCGCGTCCTGCGACCTTCGACGTGGTCGTCACCGAGAACATGTTCGGTGATATTCTGACCGATGAAGGCTCCATGCTGCCAGGCTCGCTGGGCCTGTTGCCCTCGGCTTCGCTGGGTGAGCCGGGACCCGGTCTGTATGAACCCATCCACGGATCAGCTCCAGACATCGCGGGTAAGGGACTGGCCAATCCACTGGCGACGATCCTCGCAGCGGCGATGCTGTTGCGTCACTCGCTGAATTTGTCAGAGGAAGCCGCAGCGATCGAAGCGGCGGTGACCTCCGTCCTGAACTCGGGACACCGGACCAAGGACATCGCTCAGAAGGGGCAGACCTCCATCAGCACCACCGAGATGGGGCAGCTGGTACTGAAGGCTCTCTAATCGCATTTGATCTTCAGATCACTTCCATCAATGCAAGAAGCCCAAGGGTGAATCACCCTTGGGCTTTTGTTTTCACATCACGACACGTGCAATTTAGTACGTGAGGATGGCATCGATACCGAAGACGGTCTGGTTGAACAGTTCACCCGAGTAACCAGGACCGGTATAGATCTGCTGGTTGCCAGGAGCGAACATGTAGCGAACTTCAGGACGAATCACGAGGTTCGACATCGGCTTGATGTTCACACCACCGGTGAGGGTGTTGTAAGACGTGCCGTCAGCCTTGTACCACTCGTAACGAACCCCTGCCTTCAACTTGTCGTTGATGTCGTAGAAGGCGTAGTTGATCAGACCCGTTGAGTCCTTGGCAACACCGGCGGTCACAGCTCCAGGGCCGAAGCCGCCAGGAGTCGGGTTGGCGTTGAAGTCGGTCGGGTTGTTCGTCGCAAGCACGTCGAACTGGTGAACCGTGCTGAACTTCTCGGCCCACTTGCGGGTCAGGATGATGCTGTTGATCGATCCATCTCCACGCCAGCCGAGGTTACCAGCGGTCACACCGTAGATCAGCGATGTGTCGTCATCGATGGCATAGGTCAGACCACCGAGAAAGCTGTTGCCTCCCTGGTACTGGTAGAAGCCCGAGTCCATACCGAGCGTCCAACCACCCTGAACGGTCAGCTTGTCGCTCACCTTATAGGTGGCCAAAGCACCGGTGTGGGTAAAGGGTTCGCTGTTGTAGAAGGTCAGCTGACGGCTGAGGAAGAAGTTGCCGTTCGAAGGAATCACTTCATACCCAATCGGGGTGTAGAAGTGACCGACCTTCACGGACAGATCTTCGTAGGCCACTTCGGCAAACAACTGGGGCAGAGCCCACTCGTAAGGCCCGTGGTTCCAGCCGTTGAAGTAGTCGTAGTGACCGGCGTTCACGTTACCGAACGCCTGGCCTTCGTTGCCGTCCAGACCGAACATCAGGTCGGCACGGAAACCCCAGTCGAGACCCTTGCTACCGTCGGCCACCTTGCCGAGGTACATGTACTGCTGGTTGAGGGCGAAGGTGTTGTATTCCTTCTGGTTGACGAACGGTCCGTTACCAGCAAACGCACCGTCAGGTGCGTCCTGATAGCCGAACTGGGTGTAGCCACCCATGACCCAGCCATTGTCGGTGAATGGGTTTCCACCGCACTCATCGTCGAACAGGCTCGTGACGGTCCACGGATCACCGAGTTCGCCGCTGAGGAGTCCGCAGCCACCGAACATTCCATGTCCGCCGCAGCCATCAACGACACAATCCCCGACCATTCCATCGCAGCCAGGATCGCTGATGCAAGCCCCTGCACCTGCACCCGGTGCACAAGCCGTGTCGTTCGTACAGTTGACCAGACGCACGTTCTGGTCCGACGAGCTGCTGAAAACCGACGCGGCACGCCGCGTCGATGGTGAGGAGGGCTCAGCTGCCGTAGCCGATGCCGCCCAGCCAACACCAATGGCTGACATCATCAGCCACTCGTGAATCGAAAACCGTCGCATATTGTTTACTCCATTTGGGAACCGCAGAGCGCCTGCACCCGTCCATTTCCAAATACAGTCCCGGTTTGCCTCCCACCCACCCTAGCGGCGCGGAGTGGTGGGAGTTGAGCGCTTGCCAAGACCTACTCTCACCGTACTCATCGGTTCAATGTTTGCGATGATTAGTGAAAGGAATTTTTCGTCGTCACGGATTAACTATTCGGAACGAATGCACCACGTTTGTCGGCGAAAACTGCCGGAGCCAGTAAAAACACTGATTCAAATTGCAAAACGATCATGCAGAGGTGCTGTCTCATTCAGCATGGACTACGTGTTTATCGACGTCATGAATGGATCATATCGCCGCAGAATTACTCTTCATTCAGTGCAGAACAGGCGCTCTATCAATTCACTCTTGAGGAGATGGGCCCTCCAGCAACTCCACTACAGTCCGCTTAGTACGTCCGCCCCTTGTGACATCTGCAACATGTCGTCGGTGCTTTGCGGGTCGATCTGTCGGCAGCACTCTGACAGCTTCTCTGACAGATCACGCAGCTCATCCCGCCAGACGGCTTCATCCATGCCAATGGGGGTGACCTGAGAAAACTCCCCGCAGAGCAGAATCATCTTGAGCAGGTGACGGAAGATGAGCCCCTCCTGCTTGGTCAGGTCGCGACTTGTGACGTACTTCTGGAAGTCATAATTGAAGAATTGCAGATCACCGACGATCCAGACGGCTCGGATCGGGGTCTCGCGAATTCCGGGGTAGTCGCTGTCGAACAGCATCCGCATCTGATCACCAAGCGGAATCGGCCATTTTCGCTCCTCGAACGGGATGTCCTCGTCTTGAGGTGGCGCAGCTGCGGGATTGAGTTGTTCGAGCGTGGCGAGGCCGCGCGAGATCAGTTCTCCGTGGATGCGCTCGAGTCCCAGCGGGCCGGGAGGCAGATCCTGTGGCCAGGGGACGCGGACCTGCCGCATCATCGATCCCGGGATCTCCAGCAGGCTCTCCAGGATCTGCACACGTTCACACGTATCCGCCAGCCCCAAATGTTGCAGAAGATACGCCCCATAGATCGGATTGACGCTGCGAAAGACCATCAGCTTGTCGAGGTCAGCCGTGGGTGTCGCCGTCTCCGGGAAGTAAGGGGGGGGGGCGTTGGCAAGTTCCGCCTCGATGACTTCGACCGTCTTGATGCCAAGCAGTTCCGCAGTCCGCGACTTCTTCTTTTTCTTCTCGGCGGGTGGGGATGGCGGCGGAGCTGCCGATCGCCCAAAGGTCAGCATCTCCATCGGCGAGTGGGGCAGCGCCTGCCCCCTGGTGCTTTCACCGTCTGCTTCCTCTGCAGACACTGGCTTATCTGACCCCACCTCAGGCGTTGTTTCCTCTTCCGCGTCGAGCCCAGCTCCAAAGGCATCTTCGCTCGACTGTCGAACCGTTGATTGGGGGCCTGACGCCACCCCGCCCGCCTCTTCGAAATCATCCTCGTCGACGGCGACTTCCCCATCCCAGGGATGTGACATGATCAGCTGTTTCAGCTCGCCCGGTGGAGAAGGATCGAGTGCAACGAACCCCCCACCCCACAATGTAAGCAACATCTCCTGGAGCCGCTTCTCCGCCCGCTCCATGGATGCTGAATCGAGCAGTCGCTTCCGCACGAACGTGTTCAACCGCCCCACATCGGGCGACAGCTTCAGCAGATACGCCAGCAGTCGCCACGGCAGCTGGCCCTTGCTCGCGAGCTTGCCGGGTGGGGCGATGATCAGTTTCTGGAACTGCTGTTCGTTCCAGTATTGTTCATTCGGCCGCAACTTGGGCATCTTCTTCTTGAGGGCCTTCTTGGCCCGGATCAGGTTCGGATCCTTTGTGTCTTCCGGGATCTGATCGTACCGCTCCTTCCACTTCGCCAGTCGGACATCGTCCTCATGAGCGAGAGCGAAGACGAACCCCTGAGTGTCGTACTGCGGCCGTCCCGCACGTCCGAAGATCTGGTGCGCTGAACTGGCATCGACAATCGATTTCCGCCCCGGTGGGCCCTTCATCAATGTCGTCAGCACCACGGATCTCGCTGGCAGGTTAATCCCGGCAGCCAGCGTCTCGGTACACACACACACCGACAACAGTTTCTTCTGGAACAGCTCTTCAACGTGTCGCCGATACTTCGGTAACAGACCCGCGTGATGGATCCCCACTCCACGAAACAGCAGTTGTTTCAGCCGGGGCCCGACTCCTGTTTTCCAGTCGTGCTGGTCGAGATAGCCGGCCAGCAGCTTCTGTTGTCCACTGGCGAGAAGGGACTTGCCTTTTAATTGTTCGGCCACGTCCCAGCACTCGTTGCGGTTGAAACAGAACAGCAATGCGGGAGTGTTCTCATGTTCGACCATGAACTCGATCTGGTCGGCCAGCAGCGTGTCACCGATCCAGTTGAACGTCAGCGGGATCTTGCGTTCCGTTCCCTGGACCAGCTCCAGTCGTCGTCCATGTTTCGCCTGCAACCAGATCAGGAACTCCGTCGAGTTTCCCACCGTCGCGGACAGCAACAACAGCCGTACATGCTTCGGCAGCAGTGCCAGTGACAATTCCCAAACGACTCCGCGTTCGGGATCGTTGAAGCTGTGAAACTCATCCATCACCACGCCGGAGACATCTTCGAAGTGGGCTGTCTCGGGGTTCAATAACCTGTTGAGCAGAATCTCAGCAACAACAACCAGCACCTTGGCATCGGGGTTCACTCTCCGGTTTCCGGTGACCAGGCCGACATCTTCGGCTTTGAATCCCCAGCGGATGGCCGCTTCCTGCATCTCGCGGAACTTCTGCTCGGTGAGTGCGATCAGAGGCGTTGTGTAGTAGGCGGTCTTGCCCGTATGCAGGGCTTCGAACAGCGTCGCTTCGGCGATTAACGTCTTTCCGGTCCCCGTCGGGGCACAGACGAGGACTCCCTGATCAGAGGTGAACCACGCCAGCAGAGCCTCTTCCTGAACCGGATAGGGCGGGTAGGGCAGCTGGTCCAGATAGCGGGCCGCGAGTTCATCCCTATCAGGCGCAGTCATTCCACACACTCCGAGTGAGCCGATCCAATCTGCCTGGAGTGTATGGGGAGAGAGAGAAACTCCGTACTGTTCCGGGGTATTCCGCCAGGACAGACCAGAATGTCCGTCCTGCGACTCACTGACGGTGGAACAGACATTCTTGTCTGTTGGTCACAAGAAAGACGTGGTGATTGCTGCGACAGTACTGTTCAAGCGGCTACCCATCCGTCAGCACGATGTTCCGCAACAGCTGATGACATTGCAGAGGAATCTGTCGCAAAAGACTGACTCGACGCTGTTGCGAGACAGCAATCTCACCGCGATCGATCTGCTCATCGCGAATGATTTCCGCGATGCGATGTCGACTGTCTGGCGAAAGGTGTCCGCGTTCGACGACTATCTGCCCCTGTCGAATGCGGATGAAGAGCGTCGAATTCGACGCAGTCGGCCCACGTCGCCACACGTAATAAAACACGACACCAATGAGCACCAACACGATCAATTGAGACATCTCTGTCACCACAGTAGATCGGGTCAATCGTAGCTCAATTGATTACACCACCCGGCTAGTTCCGGATCAAGTGAGTGATTCGAGAGACGATCTCCGCGACGCATTCCGTTCCCGTCAGGGGGACCGGCGTGACTTCTTCAATATTGCGGAACCAGGTCCGCTGGCGTTTGGCGAACTGGTGGGTGTGGATGATCAATCGTTCAAGGGCCTCGGACAGCGGCTGGCCTTTCTCCAGGTGGGCCAGCACCTCGCGGTAGCCCAGGGCCTGACGGGCGGTTCGCCCCATGCCGTGAGGCGTCTTGAGGATCTGAGCAACTTCGTCGACCAGGCCCGCTGCGACCATGGCGTCGACTCGCTGGCTGATGCGGTCGCGCAGTGCGTCACGTTCGGGGTTCAGCCAGTAGATGTGACGTGGCCGCTCATCAGGCGACAGCGGCCCTTCCTGGTGCAAATTCGAGGCGGGCTGGCCGGTCAGCTGATAGATCTCCAGAGCCCGGACGACCCTTCGTTCGTCGTTCGGATGCAACCGGGCAGCTGTGACGGGATCGACCTCAGCCAGCCGGGTGTGGAGTGCTTCGGGGCCGTGCTGTTGGGCGAAGGATTCCAGTTCCTGCCGGAGAGGTTCATCTGCCGACGGCCCCTCGAACACACCTCGCAACAGCGAACGCAGGTAGAGCCCGGTGCCGCCGACGAAGAGTGGAATCCGTCCGCGTGAGACAATCGTCTCACACGCAGACAGGGCAGCGTCCATGTACTCCGTGACCGAAAACTCTTCGTGCGGGTCTCGGATGTCGAGCAGATGATGCGGAATACCGTCGCGTTCTGCGAGTGTTGGCTTGGCCGTCCCGATATCCATCCCGCGGTAGATCGTCATCGAATCGAGACTGATGATCTCGGCCCCGATCTGTTTGGCGAGCGCAATCCCCGTGGCAGTCTTACCGCTCGCTGTCGGCCCGGCGAGGAACCAGCACTGCTGAAGAAGGGGAGTCGGGAAGCGCATGAAACATCCGGAGGGTGACAGGCTTCAAACTGTCGGGACGAGGTTGAGAGGGGAAGAAATGGGGTGTGGAGGGAACACTAATCGACGCTAATTGACACTGATCCGGAGACTGGCTGACGATGTGTCGCTGGTGCCTTTTTCTCAATGGACCTTCCGGATGAGTGTGTATTAGTGTTCCTGCCTTCTTTGATCTTCGGACTGCGGAACCACACCCCTCAGCTGCTGGCACTGCGGTAGTGGCTCAGTGACCACTTGAAAACCTTCCGAGATCCCCACAAGCTGACAGCGGTCATGGCCG
>QWOR01000172.1 GCA_003669575.1 Planctomycetota bacterium
CCCGACCGCCCCTGGACAGGCATGACCAGTGTCCCGTCGGGTAACCCGAATCCCGACTGCGGCGACGGGGCCAGCAGCCACCACGACTGCTGCTTGAGTTTGCGGGTCAGGTTCTCGGGCTTGGACCAGGTGAGACCGTCGTCCTTCGAAGTGATCATCATGAACTGGGCGGTCTTGCCGATCTCGAAGCCTGGTTCGGAACCATCTCCGTTCCACTGATGCTTCCCCGGCTTACCATTCATCCAGAGAGCAAAGCAGAAAATCTCACCCGTCTGTGGATCGACGACAATGCCAGGATCACTGCAGCCATTCTGGTTCTGCGGGAGGCCACCAGACTCCCCCATATCCATGATGACGCGGACAGGTTCCCATGTCTGGCCGCCATCGGTGCTGCGGCTGAGGCCGATGTCGATGTCTTCCTGCAGATCGCGGCCTTCGTTACGTCGCATGTCGTAGACGGCCAGCAACGTGCCCTTCACTGATCGAGTCAGAGCCGGAATGCGGTAGGTATGCACGCCGTTATCGTTGTGCTTGCGGAGTGCGACGCCGATTCGGTGACGCATCACGGGGTTGATATCGCGAGGAACGATCGAGCCGTTTGAGGTCACTACCGCTGAACAGGTGGCCGGGATGGAGTGAAGGATGGAGGCGCTGTCTTTGAGGCGACACGACAGCCAGAAATGATTCGGTCCTTCACGAAGTGGTTGATCAATGGGAAAAGTGACTGAAAGAGTTGCGGGTGGGATGCTGGAGCCAATCGGTACCGCAGGCGAAAACTGATCCTTTTCCCCAGTGGCGAAGAGAGACAGAGAGTCCAGGTCTTGCAGATCATCTGTTCCGTGAAGTTGAAAGGTCAGAGAACTGAGTTTGGCCTGCGTTCCCGGCTCCACGTGGAGATTGATCCGCAGCAGAGGGCCGTGTTCATTGCGAATCAGAATTGGGTGAACCGGGCGAGTCACGCTGGAGGTGATGCCCGGAATCGGCTTGTCAGCGTAGGCGTCATGCGCTAGGGACAACAGTGCCATCGCTGCGACTATCATCGATCGCAGTTGCGATGTTGATCGGAGTAAGTGGGCGATGAGTGAGACACACCAACAACGATTTGAAATCGGCTCTACGTACAACATCGTTCTCTGCTCCCCAAGACTGGGTGGTCCAACCATGGCGTAGAGCCAATGGCAGGCGGACTCAGACGATCCATCATGATCGCTGAGTCAACCAGCACCATAGCGGAGCGGATCTCCGCATGCGATTCCCACGCGGATCAGTGTCTCACTATGTTGTAGCTCATCTGTCGCCGCTTCGCGGCTGCACATGGGGCGCATCGCAATTCCTTGGGCTAACGCCCAAGGCTAATGGCCGCCACCGCTTCGCGGTTAAGGAGAGCGCGAGAGGGTATAGCGACGAAGCTCAGGGAACACAGATCTTCTTATGGCGAAACGATCAGCCATTCGCCATTTCGCGGAGGACCGTGGCGAGGATATCGCAGCCTTCGTCGACCTGTGCCGGAGTGATGTTCAAGGCCGGGAGCAGTCGCACGACCGTGTCGTGGGTCGCGTTGATGAGCAGGCCGCGTTCCATGCACTTCGCCACGGCGGGCGTTGCGGGAATCGCCAGCTCCAGTCCAAGCATCATATTGCAGATTCGCAATTCTCGAATCAGTGGCAATTCGGCCTTGAGCTTCTCAAAGTGCTGGCGGAACCGTTCGGACATCTTGCGGCTGTGCGGGATCAGCTGTTCTTCTTCGATCGTTTCGATCGTGGCGAGCCCTGCAGCCATGGCGATCGGGTTACCACCGAAGGTGCTGGCGTGCATGCCGGGACGGAGGCTGGGAGCGACTTCGTCCTTGCAGATGATCGCACCGCAGGCCACACCGGATGCAATGCCCTTAGCCATGGTGATGATGTCGGGTTGGACACCGAAGGTCTGGTAGGCAAACCAGTTCCCGGTCCGTCCGGTACACGTCTGCACTTCGTCGAAGATCAGCAGTAGACCGAACTCATCACAGAGCTTCCGCAGCCCTTGGAGGAAACCAGGAGCGGGGATGTTGACGCCCCCTTCGCCCTGCACGGGCTCGATCATAATGGCTGCGGTTTCGTCGTCGATCAGGTCGCGGACCGCCTGCAGATCGTTTCGAGGCGAGTAGAGAAATCCGGGCAGCATCGGGCCGATGCCATCGTGGTACTTGGGCTGGGCGGTGGCAGTCACCGCTCCGAAGGTCCGGCCGTGGAAGCCATCGAGGAACGTGATGATCTTGTACTTGCCTGCGGGCGTGTGGAGCCGGGCCAGCTTGATGGCCCCTTCGTTGGCTTCTGCTCCGCTGTTACAGAAAAACGCCTTGCCAAAGCTGCGGGTACAGAGGGCTTCGGCGAACTCGCCCTGGGGCTCGGTGTACCAGGTATTCGGCACGTGGATCAGCTTGGCAGCCTGTTCCTGAATCGCCTTAATGACCTTCTGGGGAGTGTACCCCAGCATGTTACAGCCCCAGCCGGGGAAGAAGTCGAGGTAACGTTTACCCTCCGCGTTCCAGACGTAGCTCCCTTCGCCCTTGACCAGGCAAACCGGGTACCGGCGATAGTTGGGAACCACATACTTGTCGAACAAGGCAATGGTCTGTTCGCTGGATCGGTGCGACATGGAACGGCGTTTCCTGAGAACGTGAGTGTGAGGTGGCGACGAACGATTGAGGAAGCAGACAACTTCGTATGGCCTGCGGTTCGCCCGCTACGGGGAGTTTATCAAAGAGCGGATACGAAGAAACGCCAGCGATCCAGGAGTCCTATCAAGGGAAGCTAAGAAAAAAGAGCACCACCAGGGCACGAAGACACAAAGGATTTGGCAATTGACGGCGATTCAACAGCCTCGTCACTTTGTGGTCTTCGTGCTCTGGTGGTGTCGTTGCTTTCCGGACAAGGAGGAAACTGATCACGCGAGCTCGTCGCCCGAGTGGCGACCAGCACTAATTCCCACTCTGGAAGGATCCAGCGGCAATGCCCAGCAGAGCACCTTCAATCACGTTGCGCTGAATGAAGGCCAGAGTGGCCTCGACGCAGGTGTACTGCAGGATCAGCATATCACCGGGCTGCACGAGGATGTTCTCATGCGGATATCTGAGTGCCTTGTAGAGGTCGACCTCGACAGTCATGACCTGATCACATCCGACCTGACGCAGGACAATCAGGCGGCTGGCACTGGGAGTCACATCGCGGTTCAGTGCGGAAACACCACCCGACGACTGCATCCCCTGCGTTCCGCCCTGCGTCATGCCACGTCCCTGAGCCAGTGAAACGGCCTCCAGGACATGCAGGTCGCGATCGCGAGGCAACGAGAACTGCCCCCCGCCCATCAGACCACCAACGTAGTAAACATCGGTGTCACGGTTCTCGATAAAGACAATATCACCGTCATACAGCGTGACATCTTCTTCGCTGATGTTGGGGCTCTCACCCGGGCTGAGCCGGACGGGGATCTTGATGATATGGCTGCTCTCGATCGTGGGATCGAAGTTCTGGAGAGTCTGCTGCCAGACGGGATTCGGGTCACCCACGCCCGCATGACCAGCTCCGAAAGAGACTTCGGAACCGCCCTGACCATCAACCGGGGATGGCGTGATCGGATTTAATACAGGTTGGCCGAGGCTGTGACCACTCCCCAACGTCGGTGGCAATCCCACGGGGTTGGCCGACGGCCATGTGCCCGATGGCATTTCGGAGTACTGGACAGCCTGGTAAGCCGGGTCTGAATTGCTCCCTGGAGCGTTGGTACGAACTCCCGCCAGAGAATGCCCGGAACCGATGGGCATGGCATTGACGCTGGCCTGAGACCGTGGAGAGTACGTGGGATCGTTGAACGCTGCACTCGCTGAAGCGAACTGCCCGTCCCGCGAACTGCTTAGTGGGTTGCCATAGGGTACGGCAATCGGAGCCGATTCATAACGATCCGACGCGAGTGGTGATCCAGCTGGAACAGCTGCGTTTCGAGACGAGATGGCCGGATCGCGGAATGCAGGACCTGCGGGTTCCCACAGGCCAGCTTGTTGGGTATCGACCGGAGCACCATAACCGTGAGCCGCGACACCGTCTCCGCCTGGGACTGGCCGCTGGGTCAATGGTGGATTCATCCCCGGAATCGGGTCGATCAATGGAGGGCCGTTTTCGCCTCGGGCGATATCCTGTCCCGAGAGCTTGAACTCGGTTGCCTCGAAGTACTGGTACGGACCACGTCCCGTCGACGATCCACTCGGGCTGTAGGAAGGACTTTGACCGCGGACAACGACCTCACCGGAGGGGCTTCCGTGGCGACCTTGAGTGAGGGGCGTCGGCTGGCTTTCAGGACGAGCGGCATTCAGACCGCGGCTGCGGGCGTTGCGAGCCCGGATGACGTAGATCACATTGCGGGCATCCAGTCCGGGCAAGCCATCGACTCCGGGTTGGGCCAGAGCATGGGCCACATCGTTCTCGCCAGCCCGCAATTCGACGACTCGCGAGGTCCCCTTCCCGGTGCGGCCCAGATCGATCTGCCCCATCATCACTGTGGCTGCCGGAGCAGTTGATGCTTCCTGGCGACAGACGAGGACACGGTAAGTGCGTGGCCGCATGATGCTGACCACGATACGAGGGTCTCGCTCTTCTGCAATCAGGCCCGACTTGACGACGGCCTGTTTCAGGCGGTCTTCCACTTCCCGCTCCGTGAGCCCGTAGACATCGAGGGCTGGCAGCTGGGGAATCTGGATCGTATGGTCGTCGCGGACGGTTACGGGGAAGCCGAGCGAGGGTCGATCTTCCAAGTTCATGGGAAGGTTAATGGGCGGATTATCCCCGCGCGGCTGATCGGGCTGGGTGTCAATGAGGCCGAGCAGACCGGGTGCATAGATCGCCAGCACGTCACCTGCTTCGATGCGGTACTGGTCAGACTGCGAACGCTGTAGCAGGCTCAGGTCGATCGTCGACTTTCCCTCGCGGGATTGAGCCTTGTACTCTTCCGGCATATAGGCAGCGGGAACTCCACGCAGCGGATAGATGGCAGAGCATCCCGGCGCGAGCAGCAGTCCAGCAAACAAGGCGATGAATCGCTTACGCATCGGCTTTACATCCATGTTGCATGCCACCACAGTCAGGTGAACATTTCGAGTGACCGCTTCCAGGGAGCAAACTTTCCAAGTCGGCCCCTGTCAACTGCGTCATTCACATGCCTCGGGGCTTGAACAACCGGCCTGACCGGGACATGACCAATTGCTGGCTAGGACACGGTTGTAGGGACCACGACACGCGACTGCCTGAGCAGCTCCGGCGGCGTAGCCCGCCATCCACTGCTGGGCACGCGCATGCCCCTCGGCAGTCCGCTGATGACACTTCCAGTAGTGAGGCGGAGCGGTGGCTGGCGTCTTGCCATCCGATCCCAGCGCGACATCCGCGTAGGCCTGCTCAAATCCCGCCTGAAAGTCGCCAGTGGGAAGACAGTCTCTGGGATAGAGAATGGCCATGTGATGTCGTGCGACATCCTTGGCCACTTTACACGTCACAAGATCGTCGATCGTACGGTTGTAACACCGCAATTGCGGAACCCGTAACAACGGCCCCGGACTGTGACAGCCACCGCTCACGAGCGGCACCATCAATATCAGCAGGCTCGAACGCATGTGTCCCTATCCCTGGTTGGCAGACCCGAAGATCTGAGACGCCGAACCGCACTCTCCACGGTTCCTCGCTGAGCTTATCGGTATGCCAGACTGACTGAGGTCAGACTGGACAAGCCTGCCCTGCGCCGTTTATTCCAAACGTTCATTACACTGATCAAAACCGGCATAACCGCTAAATCTTGCCAAGCCTTCCAGAGCAACCGATTCAACCGTTACCATCCGAAGCTGCGTGGTCGAGTTTCGCGGGGAGCGGGTACGGGGCTCTCGGGTTTCAAAGCGGGAATCGACTGAAATGCGATTCGGTCGGGAGCTGACTCGCGCGCGTCATGCATCCCGCCGAGTACCAGAGCGTGACGCCCGAATTTCCGGTTGATCGAGTCCATCGCTGCCGACAGTGTGTTCAGATCGCGATCCTCGGCAAAGAGAGGCTGTGGAACGGCCTGCTCGGCTCGCAGGTCCTGCAACGTGGCCGAGACCTTGATGATGCGATAGTGATTTACATCAGAGGGCCGAGCCGCCCACAAGCGTTCAAAGGCCCGCACGAGCGATAACGTGTCGTGAGTCTGGGGCGACATCCGCGTGGTAACCCGCCATTCCCCCGTACCGACAAAACGCACGTCGATCGATAGCTTTCCCGCCCGATATCCCGACTTGCGAGCACGAGCTGCCGCCTTATGAATCAGGGTGGTCAGGACGCTGTGAGCCCCCGCCGCGGTTCGCTGGACCGGGGGCAAGACGTGCTCATGCCCGATCGATTGCGTGCGTGTGGGAGGGGTATCCACCTGATCCCCACGCAGCTGATGCCACCATCGGGCACCGACGATGCTTCCCCACGCCTGGACCAGTTCCGATTCCGTTCGTGAACACAGGTCTCGAACGGTGAAAATCCCTGCCGCCTGCAGCCGCTTTTCCATGTTGACGCCCACACCTGGAAGATCCCTAAGCTCCAGCTTGTAAAGGCGATCCGGCAATTCCTCCAGCAGGATCGTGGTCAGCCCATCGGGCTTCTGCATATCGGAAGCGACCTTCGCCAGCCACGCGTTCGGAGCAATCCCGACCGAGCACTTGAGCGCGGGACCCACATGGTCGCGAATTGAGGCTTTGACCTGCATCCCCAATGCCCGGGCGGCCTCGGGAGGGCGGTCCTCGCTCCAAAGCCGGCAGACCATTTCGTCGATCGACCAGACCTGCGTGACGGGAATCGCCCGTTCGACCGCCTCCACAATCTGATGATGCAGCTGGACGTAATACTCGGTGCGAGAGGGAACGACGATCAGGCCCGGGCAGAGTCGACGAGCCTCCCCGACGTTGGTCCCCGTTCGAATCCCGAAGGGACGTGCCTCGTAACTCACAGCCACACATGACGTTGAATCAGAATCAACGGGAACAACCACCAGCGGCCGCCCACGATATCGAGGGTAACAGTGCTGCTCAGCGGACGCGAAAAACGCGTTCATGTCAAGAAACAGGAAACGTAACATCTGGAGTCTTTCCAGGAATGTGAACAAAAGAACACTTAATCACTTGATTGTACACACGTACATGTAATCGTCCAGAGCATTCGGAGAGGCGACTCTGATTTCGTGTCGACCGAGAATTCCTCAAAAGTCTCGTGAGAACCTCCCGGGAAAAGAAAAACACCACCCCGGGAATCAGGAGCGGTGTTTTCGTATTCTTACTGTTGAAGGAATTCAGCTGTGTCGACTCATGTGGCCACAGGGGAATCGGCCACGCAGTACGCGCGAATCTCGTCCCGGATTCGAGACGCCCGGTCATGAAACGCCTTCAGTTCGGGCTTCCGCCCCAGAGGCTTGATGACGATGCTGATCTCCACCCGGTTCGTCCGTCGAGATCGGTCAACACCACCAATCTGGACAAAGATGTGGACCGGCTGCTTGGCCGGCGCCGAGCCCCAGCCACAGAAGAGCGTCGACTCGCCCACGGACATCTGGAAACTGTCGGCTTTCACATCCCACACTTTGGCTCGATTTGAATCGACGAAGCCCGAGAGCTTGTGGAAGATCAGGTTTGAAGCCACTGTCGAAAAGAACCGATCCTGAAGTTCAAACTCGTTCGATACGTCCGGTTTCGCAACCTTGCTGGAAGTCTTCTGGGTGTCATCCTGGTGCGTACGCTGACAGGTGCGATTCCGGCCTCCACGTTTCGCATCGAACATGGCGGCATCGGCACGTTGAAGGACACTGTCAGCGGATTCACTCCCCTCCAGTTGAGCCACCCCAAAGGAGGCTGTGACTTTCAGGCCAGCCGGTTCGGAAGAGATGATCGCGCGACGGAGGCGTTCGGCTCGCTGATACGCATCCGCGAGCGTCGTCTCGGGGCAGATGACAACAAACTCTTCACCGCCGTACCGCGAGACGAGTTCACCTGAGTAGAGTTCATCCTCAACCAGGTGAGCCACATCCACGAGAACCTGGTCGCCAATCTGGTGGCTGTAGCCGTCGTTAATGCTCTTGAAGTGATCAATGTCGAGAAAAATCGCGGAGAACGGAACTGCTCCCGGCGCTTGGGCTTCCTCGAACACCTTGACCAGATGACTCTCTAGTGCCTTGCGATTTGCCAGGCCGGTGAGCGGGTCACGAGTGGCAGCCATTTGCAGTTCCTGATACCGCTCTGTTCCCCGGCGGCTGGCATTCTTGCGGTGGATGATCTCGCATGCTCCGCGGAACCGGGACTCCTGATCCCAGAAGGGAATCGCCTGCACATCCACTTCGAGATCCCCCTGCCCGGTCTTGATCTGGGCGGAGACCATGAAGGGACGCAGACGATCGATGGCCATGCTCACCACGCTGCCATTCAATCCCTTGGCGGAATAATTCGCGATTTCCGGAGACCATGGCTTGCCGAGGACATCGGCTCGTTTCTTGCCGAACATCCCCTCGGCTCCACGGCTCCAGACAACAATGCGATGGTCGGCGTCGAACAGGTAATACCCGTCGTAAAGACTTTCCAGCAGGATGAGGTGAGAAAACAGATGGCACAAGCTGTTGGCCTGCTCCATCGCGACCGGGTCAATCGGCTGGTACTCCCGCAGATCCTGTTCTACGTCGGCCGCCTGTTCCAGCAGAATCGCATCTTCGGATTTGAGCCAGCGTTCGAGGGCACAAACGACGTTCCGATCGAACTTGGCTCCTTCGACATGCTGCAGATGTTCCAGAGCCTGCTCGCGAGTCAATGCCCGGCGGTGCGCCTGATCGTGGGTCAGCGAATCGTAAGCATCCGCGACTGCCAGGATTCTCGCCCCCAGATGCCGCCCCAGACTCCCCCCGCAATCGCCCGCCATCGACGGGGAATCCCGAAAAATCTGCAGCGTCGTTTCGGAGAACCGGCTCGCCTGCAGGAGGATCTCCGACACGTCATGCGCGGTCCGGATCAGTTCCCGCTCATCCGCGTTCAGTCGGCCGGGCTTTTGCAGAATATGATCGGGCAAGCCAACCTTCCCGAAGTCGTGCAGCAGTGCCGCCAGTTCCAGATGATGTATCTCTTCAGTGGTCCAGCCTAAGCGCTGAGAAATCCCGACCGCGATGATCGTGACACGGCGACTGTGAAAGAAAATGGAATCGTCGCGAAACCGAATCGCAGCCAGCATCCGTCCCAGCAGCGCCAGTCGAACCTCCGGGTCGGGATGGTTGCCCACTTCGCACAATCCCAGGAGCCCCAAGAAGTTCTGCGAGGAGTTCATCGGGTGGGAAGAGATTCCCATAAACCCTTGTGTGAGAACTGAATCCATCAAACCAACTCCGAGTCGAAGCATCTCCCACCGGCGAGCGACGACGGACTCACCGCCATTCAGGATGTCTTCTGACAACACTAGGTCACGGCGGGGTGCTGTCAAAAAGAAACGCACACCGGTCCGATTCAAATACCCAGATTGAGTACCGATTCGCCGTATACCACGGCCTGGAAATGGATTCAGTCGTCACCGCCCCCTGCTTTGCGACTGGATGAACCAATCGAATCGCAGTGTGTCCGGACGGGTTCGCTCCCCTCCTCCGGAGACTGGGATTCTGGAAAAGTCCAATTCCCCCATTTGGAGCGGAAACGGTTTGCCAAAATCGGCTTAGGTCGCGATCATGCCCGTTTGGACCATGGAACGCTTCGACGGACGAAGTGTTCGTTCCCCACCCTCCTCTTCCAGCGAAGCGACTCGTCACGATGGCGCGTTTGTCACTTGCCCGACTTCATGATCTCAATGATGCGATGAATGAACGGACGCCGGAGGAGCTACTCTGCTGGGCAGAGGAAATTTTCGGCAATCGTCTGGCCATCATTTCCGCCATGCAGAAAGCCGGTAGCGTCGTCAGCCACATGGCGGCTCACCTGAAATTGAGGGTGCCTGTCGTGTTCGTCGACACGGGAGTGAACTTCCAGGAAACCCTCGACACGCGGGACCGGATCGCGAAAGAGTACGGACTAACGGTACAGACCCTGAAACCGGCCATGACCATGGAAGAGCAGACGGCTCAACTTGGTGTGCTGTACATCTCCGCCGAGGGGCAGAAGCAGTGCTGCCATATGCGTAAGGTGGAACCGCTTCTGACGATTAAAGGTCAGTACGACTGCTTGATCGGCAGTCTCCGTCGCGCTGATGGAGGTCGCCGCGGCAGCTGTCCGATCATCGCGGTCGATCCGGAGATGAACTCCGTACGTCTGAATCCGCTGGCCAATATGACCGACGAGCAAATGGAAGCCTACATCCAGGAACACAACGTCATTGTGAATCCACTCCATAACCAAGGCTTCTCAACGATTGGCTGTAATCGCTGCAC
>QWOR01000111.1 GCA_003669575.1 Planctomycetota bacterium
GGCAAGCGGTTCAACCACGAAACGCTGGAAGTGAAGTACAAAGAGCAGAGCATCGCCGATGTCCTCGACATGGACATCCAGGAGGCACAGGAGCTGTTCAAGCACCATCCCAAGATCAGCCAGATGCTCAAGACGCTGCACGATGTGGGGCTTGATTATCTAAAGCTCGGCCAGTCGAGTCCCACACTCTCCGGCGGTGAGGCTCAGCGCATCAAGCTCGCCCGCGAACTTGGCAAACGCTCGACCGGCAAGACGCTTTATCTGCTCGATGAACCGACGACCGGACTGCATTTCGCCGACGTGAAGAAGCTGCTCGAAGTGCTCCACGGCTTCGTCGATGCCGGAAACACCGTTGTCGTGATCGAGCACAGCCTTGATGTCATCAAGACGGCCGACTGGGTGATCGACCTCGGACCGGAAGGTGGCGCGGGCGGAGGCGAGATCGTCTGCGTGGGCACTCCGGAAGAGATCGCCGCCTGTGACGCGTCCTATACCGGGCGGGCCTTGCGTTCTGTATTGGCAGCGAGCGGGGGGCGTAAGCCTCCCGTGCCAGCCGGCGAGTCCACCCTCAAACCCGCGAAAGCGAAAACCAAGAAAAGCTCCTCACCCAAAACCTCCCCCGCCACCGTGGTGTCGAGTCACACTCTTACTGGCACGGGAGGCTCACGCCCCCCGCTCGCTGCCGATCATCAGATCCACATTCGCGGGGCGGCTCAGCACAACCTGCAATCGATCGACCTCACGGTGCCGCGCGACCAGATGAGCATTTTCTGCGGCCCGAGTGGCAGCGGCAAGTCGTCACTGGCGATGGACACGCTCTACGCGGAAGGCCAACGGCGGTATGTCGAGTCGCTGTCGGCCTATGCCCGGCAGTTCCTGGGCCAGATGCCCAAGCCCCGCGTCGAGCACATCTCCGGCCTCTCCCCGGCCATCGCGATCGAGCAGAAAACCGTCGGCAACAGCCCCCGCTCGACTGTCGGCACCGTCACCGAGATTTACGACTACCTGCGGGTGCTCTTCGCCCGGCTCGGACAGCCGTACTGCCCGATCTGTCAGGTTCCGGTCATCCGCCAGACGACTGATCAGATCATCGCCCGCATTCTGGCCTTCCCGGAAGGGACACGGCTCTATCTGGCGGCCCCCGTCGAAGTCCCCGTCGGCCAGAGCTATACCAAGCTGTGGGATAAGCTCGGGACGCAGGGGTTCCTGCGTGTGCGGATCAACGGCACGACCTACGGCATTGAAGATGTCCCCGCGATCGATCACAAGCGTGAGCATCTCGTGCAGGTCGTCGTCGACCGCGTAAAGGTCGACGCCGAGTCCCGCGGCCGTATCGCCGACTCGACCGAAGCGGCCCTGAACCTCGGCAAAGGCGTCATCCACCTCATCCGCGTCGAGAAAGACACCCCCGAAGAGAAGTGGCCGACCGACCGCTTGAGTTTGCACTACTCGTGCCCGAAATGTGCCGAGGGGTAAGCTCCTACTCGTACCGCACCGGGCTCCAGTCCTTGGCGAGGTCGACGAGTATCTTCAGAGACTGGGGATTCACAGCTGTGGCGGCGATGCCGGGGATGCGGAGCATGTCAGCGCGGTCGTCCATCCAGGTCTCTGTGAAGTTCACCGGCTGGCCGTTGTGAACCCAGACCGACTGGCCGCCGAGGGCTCGGGCGATGTGCAGGGCGACCGGAAAGTCATAGATGTTCGGCGTGTGAATCAGCGAGCCGCCGAACTCGCCGCTGGCCAGCAGCGGGTAGATGCTGCCCGGCATGTCGTCGGGAGCCACCCCGCACAGCCCCACAGCTGTGACTGCTTCGGAGCGGGCGCGGTCGGCCTTCTGGAACCCGATCAGGTAGATTCTCTTCGAGTCGCCGCGACTTGCACGGTCGATCGCAGGCATGTTTCGCAGCCACGCCTCGGCGGGAATGCGGTGGTTGTCGGGGCCGGTTTTGACGGTCTGGCCAAAGGCCTCGGTCCAGGTGCCCTGTTCACCCATCTCCGGAGCGTGGACCAGCGAGTAGATCACATCGAACTTCGTCCGCAGGTGCAGCATCACTGCCCACCCATTGCCGGTTCGCTCGCTGAAGTACTTGGTCCCGTCGATCGGGTCGAGGGCGATCGTGTATTCGCTCGATTCGTCGAAGGCTCCCACGTCGCCATTGGCCTCTTCAGCCTCCAGACGGCAGCGATGAAAGATCGGATCAGCATCCCGCAGTCCGCAGACCAGCAGTTCCTGCACCGTCAGGTCGGCGAGCGTCAGCGCGTCGGTGTTGGAACTGCCGCTCGACTTCCCTTCGAGCTTGATGTTGAACTTCCGCAGCTGCTTGGCCAGTGCTCCAGCCCAGCGAAGTAGCGGGGGAGCATGCACCCGGAGAGCCTGGATGAGGTCAGTTTCGAGGGGCAGCAGCGACATCGGAGATGGTCCTGTGTGGGAGGTTGTGAGGTTCCCGGAAGTCTATCGAGTCGTAGGGAGAGGCTGCGAGAGTCGCCGGACGGCTGCCCCCCTGCGGAAAAGGGACCAACCGTCGACTGGCCACGGGAGACTCAGCGGCAGAGGGGGCGTCACTTGCTCCCGTGATTACAACCTGCAACCGCCACCTGATTCACAGCGAGTCCCTCGGAATATTCAAACGGGAACGAACTCGAACATCACCAGAACGGCTGGAACCTGGCGAAACCTATTGACAGGGGAGGGGGTCGGCTTAGACTTGAACATGGAGATTTCCATAGGGGTGGGCGGTATCTGTTGCGACGGTTATCCGGTCTGTAACGGGGTTGCCCGCTGCTTCTGTCGTAGGATCGATTCGATTTCCTATGGAGACGGCCTGCGGAAGTCCCGAAGAAGAGGATATGCGTCGGAGCGTAAGGATTGCGCCACCGGAGTTTGCAGCGACATGTCGTTGCCGGAACTCCAGCATCAGGCAGGGTCAGGATTTCCCTGGGAAATCTCCCCATCTCAACAGGTTCGATCAGGTTCTGGCAAGTCCTTCTGAAGGCGGAATCCAATGGCAGCTTCCCCGTCGAGTAAACCCGGTGCTGTGCATTTCTGGCTCATCGGTTTCGTAATGACGACGCTGATCCTGCTCGTCACGACGATCATGTATGCCAAGAGCTTTGGCGAACAGCTGGCCGTCGCAAATGCTGCGAAAAAGGACCAGTCGAACGTTCAGGGAGCGCTCACGACCGCTCTGGCTGATATCGAAGCTCTGAAGGGGATGCTTGGCCTGAACCAGGCGGATGTGGGTTCCGGAAATCCTCCGATCCCGAATGGGGTCATTGAAGCTGGTCAGCGCGAACTGACAACGTTCGGGGTCGACCTGTCTCAGCCGACCTATTCGGCCACCCTCGCCAGCATGCGGACCCGTATTGATGCTCTAAACGAAGAGAACAAGCAACTGAAGGCCAGCCTGCAATCGGAGAAGGATGCTTTCCTGGCTGCCACAACGGGTGCCAATAACCGCGTGGAAACATTTAAAGGCGATAAGGATAAGTCCGAAACTGATCTGACCAATCTGATCAAGGAACGTGATGAGCTTGTCCGCCAGAAGGACGCGGAAATCGCCAAGTGGCAGCAGACTTACCGGACCGAGCAGGTGGAGAAGGAGCAGATTCGTGACGAGCTCGCCCGGATGTCCAAAGAACTCAACGAGCGAATTTCCCGTCTGAATCAGATTGTCGATTTTCAACGCCAGCAGCTGGACGAGCTCCAGAACTACAGCTTCGACGTACCCGACGCGACGGTGACGACTGTCGACAACACGACTCGCACGGTGTGGTTGAATGTGGGTCGTAAAGACGGCCTGCGAACACAGGTGACCTTCTCGATTTACGGCAAGACGAACCAGGGCATCGCCCGCGGTCCAGATGACGTGAAGGCCAAAGTGGAGATTGTCGAAGTCAACGACACTTCGTGTGTGGCTCGAATCGTGGAAGAGAGCCGCGATCGACCGGTCAGTGTGGGCGACGTGGCGTTCTCGCCCGCCTGGTCCGCAGGGATGAAGGAGTACTTTGCCTTCGTTGGTGATGGCGACCTGAACGGTGATGGCGAGATGAATGCCAAGGATCGCAAGATGCTGAAGGATCTGCTCAACAATGCCGGAGCAGACATCGATGTGGAGATCACAGAGGACGGACAGCGTGTTCCAGCGGACTCGAAATTGTCTGTCCACACGAAGTGGCTTGTTGTAGGCGACGTGGGCGATCCATCGCTCTTCGTCTCGGACGAAGCGAAGCGAAATCAGATTCTGGAAGTGCAGAAGCAGCACGACGAGCTGGTTCAAGAAGCTCGTGAACACGGAATCAAGATTGTGTCGCTCAAGGACTTCCTGACCTACCTCGGCTGGAAGCCAGAATCCCGCCTCTATATCCCCGGCAGCCAAGGGAAGTTCAATCTTCAGTCCGGGGCTCGCAGTGCCGGTGTGAACACGTCGATTGGCAGTGATCGGTCGTCGACCGGATCGACCTCGAAGTCTCCGTTGAAGCCCGTGAAGCCGAAGTAATATCGCTTCCGATCACGGTTGAGAGACCTTCGACATGGATGATCGAGTTTGGGTGGGACCAACCTCACGCTGCCCCGCCGGGTGGTCTGTCTGTGACTCTATTGAGGCACTTCTGACTACCCCCGGCACGCCCTCCTGGATCGTAGTTGATGATCAGGCAGGAGTGTTGCGAGAATCCGGGTTCGCCCGCCTCTACGAGCACTTCCCACTCACGAAGATCGAGCGGATCGTCGGCCCCTGGCGTGCGGGTGTCGGGAGAACTGACCCTCAGTGGCCGCTGGTAACAACTCGCCGGGAACAATGTATTTCTGGGGCCAACACTTGCCTGGAAACCGCATGGTCCCCATTGACTTCCGGGTACGACGATCTGGCGGTCGAAGATGCCGTCCCCAATTTGACCGGTCTGGCATTCAACATCCAGATCGCTGATCTGGAGCTGCGAGAGATGTGGGCCGACTGGCTGACTTGCTCTGGCGGTGAATTACGGAGCACAGGGCAAGTCGACGTGCTGATCCGCGACACCTCCCAAGCTGTACCGGTTGACGAGTTGTCTGGTGCCCGCTGTATCGTCACGCTGGCGCCCGATCCCTGGAATACAGCGACCACGTCGAGTACTGATAATCTCCAGCGCGGGCAGACATTCACGCTCGCTGTTTCCATCCTCGATTCGCCTGCTCGTGTCACGCAACGAGCCCTGGCCATCCTGCCGCGAGCGATATGTTGAAACGCATTGCCGCTGCTGTGATATCTTTGGCGTGTGTGGCCGGACTGTGGCTGTTCACTCGACAGCCCGAGAGTACTCAGGCGACTGAAGCTGATGCTCAGGCTGCCTGGTCGCAACAGCTGAAGGCAGTCGCGGACGGACAATCGACTCAGATCGTCTTGCCCGACTTGCGGATTCCGGCCCGCTTTCTGACGGAGCTGAAGCCCGTCGCTGAGAGGATCAAGGAACTCAATCTTTCGGGTGACCACCTGGCCCAGGGGATCAACGAGATCTCTGATTGTTCCCATTTGAAGATCCTGCACCTCAGAACCGAACTCAGTGATCCTGAGATTGAACGCCTGGCCCAGTTGCGAGAACTGGAAGTCCTTGACCTTCCGCTGGCTCTGCAAGTCACCGACGCGGGCCTTATGACGTTGGAGCGGCACCCGCGATTAAAACTCATCCGCCTGCGGGCTCCGCAGCTGTCTGATCAGGGGTTGTCGAGCTTTGCCACGATGCCTGAACTGCGGTGGCTCCATTTGATGGAGGTCCCGCTGACCGACCAGGGGCTGGAGGTCTTTCGATCGATGACCAAGCTGGAATCTCTGTACCTGGATGGGGATCGGGCGACGGATGAAGGGTTGTCGAATCTCGTTCTCGCGCGGCCTGACCTGCATTTTCATCAGGATCAGCTACACCTGCCGGGGGATCCTCGCCTGCGCGACGGGCACCAGGATTAGGTCTGGCGAGCGGACGCCGCGAAAACGCTTCCTGGATAAGGAGTTATGAGAGCCTGGCACGCGAATTTCCCGCCTCATTCGAGCAGGACATGTGCCCGCGGTTTTGGTACACTTCGGTGCCCCGGAAATGGATCCGCATCCTCTCCGGAACAGAATGGATTCCGTCCCCTCAAAGACTGCTTGTGCAGCGGTTCCAACGATCAGGATTCCAGCCTCCGAGCCCGCGTGCTCTGATGGCTGGAATCGCTGTCCGACCGATTGCCCAGCAGGCCGGAGCGCCTCGGTGACCGACAAGACGAACGCAGATCCGCAGACAACAGACAAGACCACCAAAGACAGCTCCGACTACGGCGCGGATAAGATTCAGCACCTGGAAGGGATCGAAGGCATCCGCCATCGACCTCAGATGTACATCGGCTCCACCGATCAGGTCGGACTGCACCACCTGCTGTTCGAAGTCACCGACAACGTCCTCGACGAGTTCGTCAACGGCTTCGCGAAGACGCTCTCCGTCACCATCAACGCCGATGGGACTGCGACGGTCGCCGACGATGGTCGCGGGATCCCGGTCGGTAAGATGCAGGGCAAGGAACAATCCGCCCTCGAAGTCGTCTTCACCGAAATTCACGCCGGGGGCAAGTTCGACCGGAAGGCCTACACCACCGGGACCGGCGGTTTGCACGGCGTGGGTATCACAGCCGTGAACGCCTGTAGCGAGTGGCTCGAAGCGGAGGTCCGCCGCGAGGGGCACGTCTGGACGATGGGCTTCGCTCAAGGTCGCATGACGACGCCACTGTCGAAGTTCGGAGCCACCGAGCAGACCGGGACGAAGATCACCTTCAAGCCCGACTCGGCGATCTTCTCGACGACGAACTTCATCTACGACACGATCCACAAGAAGCTGCAGGACTGTGCATTCCTGAACCCGGGCATTCGCGTCTTCCTCAAGGACGAACGCACCGGCCAGACCGATTCCTTCTACTACGAGGACGGGCTGCGCGAGTTCGTTCGCTGGCTGAACCGGACCGAGACTGCGCTGTTTGCCGACGTGATCCGCCTGAGCGGCAGGGTCGAGACCACCGAGGTCGATGTCGCCCTGCAATGGAATGACGGGTACTCGGAGAACATCCGCTCGTACGCGAACGGAATCTACAACCCCGAGGGCGGCACCCACATGTCGGGTTTCCGGACCGCTCTCACCCGCACGATGAACAACTACGGCAAGCAGGCCGGGATCTACAAGGACGCCACCCCCGCCGGTGAAGACTTCCGCGAAGGCCTGGCCGCTGTCATCACCGTCCGCATCCCGAACCCCCAATTCGAATCACAGACGAAGATCAAGTTGACCACCCCCGAAGTCGAAGGCGCGGTGAACTCCGTCATCGGCGACGGACTGGCCAAGTACTTCGAAGAAAACCCCGCGATTGCCAAGCTGATCGCCCAGAAGGGCCAGCGTGCTGCCGAGGCCCGCGAGGCCGCCAAGCGTGCCCGCGACCTGGCCCGCGACAAGAGCAAGGTCTCGGGCGGTGGGTTGCCGGAAAAGCTCCGCGACTGCCGCAACCACGACCTCAAAATCTCCGAACTCTACCTGGTGGAAGGTGACTCGGCCGGTGGCTCGGCCGACACCGGCCGCGACTCCGGCAACCAGGCGATCCTCCCCCTCCGCGGTAAGATCATCAACGTTGAAAAGGCTCAGCTGGTCAAGGTCCTCGCCAACACCGAAGTGGCGTCACTCTTCAAGGCGATTGGCATCTCGCCGATGGCCGAAGAAATCGACATCCTCAAGCGGCGGTATGGCAAGATCATCCTGATGACCGATGCCGACGTGGACGGTTCGCACATCCGCACGCTGCTGCTGACCTTCTTCTTCCGCCACATGCGGGAACTGGTCAAGCAGGGTTGTGTCTACGTTGCCCAGCCTCCGCTCTATCGCGTGCTCCAGAAGGGCAAACGCAACCAGAAGCCGCGTTATGTCCAGACCCAGGTCGAGATGATGACCGAGTTGCTCGGTCTGGGACTCGAAGGCACCCGGCTGATTGTGAAGCCCCGGGCCAATCTGCTTGCCTCCCGGTACGGGGAAAAGTCAGCTGCCACGGAGCCCTTCATTATCGAAGGGGAACAGCTGCGCAAGCTGGCCGAAATGCTAGACTCGATCGAAGTCCAGCTGGAGACACTCGAGCGTCGCGGCATCGAGCTGCGAACACAGTCGGTGAACCACGTCACCCCGGACGGTCTGCTGCCGCGTTACCGCATCTTCCTCGGAGCTGCTCAACATTGGTTCGCGACCAAGCCGGAACTCGATGCCTTCCTGGCTGAGGCGGAGAAGAAAGCGGGCGGAGAACTTCGCGTGGCGGACGAACCACTCGACCAGCTCGCCACGGGTGAGACGACCGAAGCGAAGGTGCCTTCATTGCAGGTGAACGACCTGCACGAGATCCGTACGATCAACGATGCTCTCAAGCGTCTGCAGACCGAGTTCGGCCTGACCCTCAACGACCTGCTGGTCTCACCACCCGTTAACGGCGAGCCGGTCTACCCGTACCAGCTCGACAACGAGGCGACGCCCCGCAAGCTGATGAGCATCCGCGAACTGGTCAGCTCGATCCGCACGATCGGTGAACGCGGCCTGTTCTACACCCGGTTTAAGGGACTGGGCGAAATGAACCCCGACGAGCTCTACGAAACCGCGATGGACCCGAACAACCGCATCCTCAAGCGAGTGGCCCTCGAAGACGCAGCTGCCGCCGAAGAAATCTTCCGCGTCCTGATGGGCGATCAAGTCGAACCCCGCCGCGAATTCATCGAGAAGCACGCGCTCGAGGTCAAGGACCTGGATATCTAGTCCGCGGAGAACCGGAACTGGTCATTTATCAGTGGTCAGCTCAATCGTTGGCCATCGGGCTCGCCCGGCGCTGTGGCACAGGTTGGCTCGCTCTGGAGCATACCTGTGCGCCTTGGCACACGAGGCATATCGTGATAAACCGCTTGTTGTGAAGACCTCTTTCGGCTCCGCCGCCCCGGTAGCCCAAAGCGGCACCCGGGGCCACCCAGCCTGATTCAAGGGTTCATACCATGTTCAGATCATCCTTCGTTGGTTGCGTGACACTCCTGTTGTGGGCGACTTTGTCTGCAGCTGACACTCCGCTCGACAAGAAGGTGTTGAAACAGCAGGGAGACGCTGGGGTCCACACCTATCGAATTCCGGGACTGGCGGTGACACCAGCTGGAACGGTGCTGGCGGTGTTTGATCTGCGGCATCAGAGTCCAGCGGATCTGCCGCAGGACATCGATGTCGGCCTGATCCGCAGCACGGACAACGGTGATACCTGGAGCGACGTGAAGCCGATTCTCGACTTCGACAAGAACGAGCCCGGAACGATGGGGAACGGAGTCGGCGATCCCGCGATCCTCGTCGATGCCCAGCGCCAGACGATCTTCGTCGCCGCCCTGTGGTCGAAGGGGAACCGGGCTTGGAAAGGGTCGGGACTGGGACTCTCTCCCGATGAAACAGGGCAGCTGGTCCTGACGAAAAGTACCGACGACGGCCAGACCTGGTCCGCCCCCATCAATATCACCGACAAGATGAAAGGCCGCAGCCGAGACTGGCGACTGTTCTTTTGCGGGCCCGGGAATGGAATCCAGTTGCGAGATGGAACGCTTGTCTTCGCCGCCCAGTACCGCAATCCCGACGGACCACCCCATTCGTGCTTCCTCTACAGTACCGACCATGGAGAGACCTGGACCGTTTCTCCCGCTGCGATCCCGGGCAGCCCCCCGACGAGCGAGGCCCAGATCGCGGAACTGGCCGACGGAACACTTTTGCTCACGATGCGGGACGAGTCACGGAGCGGAAAGCGTCTGTGGGCGAAGTGGACGTGGGCTTCGGACCGTACTCAAGGGCCAGGAGGCCAATGGTCGAAACACTGGCTCGATTTACCCGACCCCGTTTGCATGGCGAGCCTGATCAGCTGTCGTGATGGGCTGCTCGTCTACTCCAATCCGGCTCATGAAAAAGACCGCGTCGCTCTGACGGTGCGAGCGAGCCGCGACGGAGGCCAGACCTGGTCCGAAGGAAAACTGATCGAGCCGGGCCATTCGATGTATTCGTCTCTGGTCCAGCTTTCCGACGGTCGAGTGGCTGTCCTGTACGAATCAAACGGAACACTGACGCTCGCCCGTATCGCGGTGGAAACGTTGGCCAGTGACCGCAATACACGATAAGAGGTGACTTCACCGAGTTGGTCCGAATACATGTCCTCAGCACAGGAACAGTGATGTCAGCGCTCCGATCCAGGTTCGCCCGCTTTGGTTGCTATGTGGCCTGGGGGATATGGCTTACCTGGTCCTGCGTGGTGGGTGCCGCTGCCGCTTCCCCGCCTTCTCCTGAAGTCATCGAGCTTTCCGGGGGGGCACC
>QWOR01000052.1 GCA_003669575.1 Planctomycetota bacterium
ATGTGATCGTCATCGGAAGCGGCCTGGCCGGGCTGACCAGTGCGAACATCCTCGCGCGACAGGGACGCTCGGTCCTGCTGCTGGAACATCACTACCAGCTGGGTGGTATGGCCACCTGGTTCAAACGCAAGGGCGGGCACATCTTCGATATCTCCCTGCACGGTTTCCCCGTCGGGATGATCAAGAGCTGCCGCAAGTACTGGACACAGGAGATCGCTGACTCGATCGTCCAGTTGAAGGGGGTTCGGTTTGAGAATCCCCAGTTTTCACTGCGTACCACGTTCGATCGCGAGGACTTCACCCGCATCCTGATCGAGAAATTCAATATTGCCCCCGAAACAGTCACCGCGTTCTTCGACACCGCGAGGCAGATGAACTTTTACGATGACCAGGGGACAACCACGCGTCAATTGTTCGAGCGGTTCTTCCCCGGTCGAACTGATGTGGTCCGGCTGCTGATGGAGCCGATCACCTACGCCAACGGCTCCACGCTCGATGACCCGGCGATCACCTACGGCATCGTCTTCTCGAACTTCATGAGCAAGGGCGTCTTCACGTTCCAGGGCGGCACCGACCGCCTCATCGAACTGATGAAGGCCGAGATGATCAAGAACGGCGTCGACATCCGCATTCGATCCCTCGTCGAACGCGTCGAGATCTCGCCTGATCGCAAGGTCAAAGCCGTCTGGGTCAATGGCAAACGCATCAGCTGTGGCGTCGTGATGTCGAACGCGAACATCAAGTCGACGGTTCTCAATCTGGTCGGTGAGGAGTACCTCGACAAAGACTACGTCGCCGAAACCAAGGCGGTCCGGCTGAACAACTCCAGCTGTCAGGTCTACATCGGCCTCAAACCCGGTGAGGGATTCGAAAATCAGGGTGACCTGCTGTTCCATTCGGAGCGATCCGGCTTCGATGTGGACGCCTTGTTGAGCAAGAATGTCAGCTCCCGCACCTTCAGCTTCTACTATCCCGAGACGCGCCCCGGCTCTAATCGCTGGCTGGTCGTCTCCTCAACCAACGCCAATTACCGCGATTGGATCGACCTGCCGGAAGAGCAGTACGCCGCCGACAAACAGACCCTCTGTGACGGCACAATCACCTGCCTCGAAAAGTACGTCCCCGATATCCGGCAGAAGATCGAATGGGTCGAGGCCAGCACGCCGCGCACATTCGAGCACTACACCCGCCACCTGGCCGGAGCCTCCTTCGGCACCAAGTTCGAGGGCTTGAAAGTCTCGCAGAGTCTTCCTCAACAAGTCCACGGACTGTTCCACGCAGGCTCTGTCGGCATCATCATGTCGGGCTGGCTCGGCGCTGTGAACTACGGCGTGATCGTCTCCAACGAAGTCGACAAGTGCCTCGCCGCCAAGGCATAGTCCGACAGTCTCCTGTGCTGTAATCAGGATCGTGATCGATCCAGCGACCTGGTTTCCCTGTCGGAGAGGTCGGACGCATGACTGATCCCCCCCTGCCAGTATCAGACCGAGGGAATGATTTCCCGTCTCAAGCAGTAGACCAGTTCATCCCCGCGTGGATTCACGGTCTGGCATGGGGAGGAGTGCTCTTCCTGATCCTGCTGCTGGTCGGAGTCTCGTGTGCATTCCAGGGCCAGAACGTGTGGGAAGGTTGGGTGGAAAGCTCCAACCTCCGGCGTCCCAGCTATGCGGAGGTCATCCACATCCGCGAGTTATTTCGAACGCAAGCCAACACCTGGTCCAACCTCGCATACGTTTTAATCGGTCTCTATGCGATTGGGTTCGGATGGCATGATCTGTGGACTGAATCATCCAGTCGTCGAAATTACCTCACCCAGACACCGGCGATGAGTCATCTTTTCGGGGCATCTTGTGTATGCCTGGGCCTGGGGAGTGGGCTCTTTCACGCCTCTTTGACACGCTGGGGCCAGCAGCTTGATGTGACTTCGATGTATGCTCCACTGCTGTCATTTATTGCCATCAATCTGGGGCGGAGATGGCCGGTTATCTTCGGGCGGGACCACCGGGTTGCTCTCCAGACATGGCCATTTTTGGTAGGATTTGTTTGCGTCGCGAGTGCTTATCTGTATCACTACAAGTGGTCGATGTCTTCAGCCTATGTACTCTCAACACTGATCGTGCTTGTCGGGCTGTTTGGAGTCATCGACCGCTTTTCCAAAGTCAGTTCATTGAACACCGCCTGGTTGATCGCAGCCAACGTCACCTTGGTTGTTGGAGTGGTCTGCCGCCAGCTCGATGTGGCCGGGCGTTTCAGTAGCCCCGATGCCTGGTATCAGGGCCACGCCTTCTGGCATGTTTTCACAGGCCTCTCGCTGGGGTGCCAGTATCTCTATTATCGTTCGGAGAGATTACTCAGAATCCCAGAAGCTACTGCGAATTACCTGTGAGGGAAATACCGTCGCCTGCGAGATATTCCGATTGAACTTACGCAATCAGTTCATCAATAACCCGTCCAGCCAAGTCGGTCAGCCGGTAATCGCGGCCAGCGAAGCGGTAGGTCAGCTTCTCATGATCGAAGCCCAGGAGCTTCATGAGTGTCGCGTGCAGGTCGTGGACGTGGACCCGGTTCTCGACAGCCGCGAATCCGAACTCATCGGTCGCCCCGCACACCGTTCCACCTCGAACCCCGCCGCCAGCGAGGAACATGGAAAAACCATAGTGGTTGTGGTCTCGCCCATTGATCTTCCCGGCGTTGGCCCCCGGTGTCGGCAGCTCGACAACCGGCGTCCGACCGAACTCTCCGCCCCAGATCACCAGCGTATCATCCAGCATCCCACGCTGCTTGAGGTCGGTCAGCAATGCGGCCAGCGGCTTGTCCAGTTCACCTGCCAGACGACGATGATTCACTTCCAGATCATCGTGATTGTCCCACGGCTGACCGGCTCCATGCCACAGCTGCACAAACCGCACGCCGCGTTCGACCAGTCGCCGCGCCATCAACAGCTGTCGTCCGTGGATCGTGTCGCCGTATAACTCGCGGATGTTCTGCGGCTCTTTGGAAAGATCAAACACATCCGCAGCCTCGATCTGCATTCGGTATGCGAGCTCGAATGACTGGATCCGCCCCTCCAGTCCCGCATCACCTCCGCTGAGATCTAGGTGTCGACGGTTCAGACTCTGCAGCAGATCCAGCTGATCCCGCTGCTGCTCTAACGACAGGGAGTTGTTGCGGACATGCTCGATCAGCTTCTCGACTTCCCGATGCTTCGTATCAATATAAGTCCCCTGATAGGCTCCGGGTAAAAACGCGGACCGCCAGTTGTTCGATTCGGTGATCGGCATCCCCCCGGGACACATGGCAATGAACCCGGGGAGGTTCTGGTTCTCGGTCCCCAAACCATACGTCGTCCAGCTGCCGAAACTCGGGCGTGGCTGGCGGGCCTCGCCACAGTTCATCAGCATCAGTGATGGCTCGTGGTTCGGCACGTCGGCGTGCATGGACCGAATCACACACATGTCGTCGACATGCTGAGCCGTTTGAGCGAACAGCTCGCTGACCTCGGTTCCGCACTCCCCATACTTCTGGAACTTAAACGGCGAGGGCAGGGCGGCCCCGGTTTTGCGCTCCGTCTTGAGGTTCTCCATCGGCAACGTCTTGCCGACGTACTCTGCCAGCTTGGGCTTGGGATCGAACGTATCGACATGCGATGGCCCGCCATTGCAGAAGATGTGGATCACATGCTTCGCCTTGGGCGTGAACTGCGGAGCTCGCGGGGCCATCGGCGAAGTCGCTGCCTGGGCGATTCCCGATTCCTGAGCCAGCATGCCTGCCAGCCCGAGACCGGCGAAGCCCATGCCAGAGCGTTTAAGGAGTTCGCGGCGATTGAACATGAGAGACTCGTCTGGTGGGATTGTTTTGAGCAGTTGGCTTGGCCGATCTCGCCTTCACAGGCAACATCACATCGAGGCCGCTCTTGCTACTCCGTGAACTGGAACTCGTTCGAGAGCAGCAGCACCTGCGCGACATGCCACAGTCCATCGGGATGCCGACTGAGGAAGCTGACCGACCAGCTGGCCTCATCCGGAGCCGGGTCACGGGAGAGGACAGCCCGGAACAGCGAGCCGACCTGCTCCTCAGCGTTTGCTCCGCTTGCCAGTCTGGCGGCGTCGCGGGCCAACTCTTCGATGAACGGCGAATTCAATCCGAACAATGCCTGCTGAGGCACGATCGTCTGCGGCCGCTGGGGGTTACTGGAATCGGGGCTGGGATAGTCGAACGTACGCAGCAGACTGGAAAAGTTGTTACGGTCAATGAAAGCATAGACTGAGCGTCGATGGGAAAAGGGCTTCGATTCGATCTCCACCGGTCGCCCCGTCATCCGGTCATCCAGCACGCCTGCCGAAGAGAGCATCGAGTCGCGCATCTGCTCGAACTGGAATCGACGGCGATTCTGCCGCCAGAGCAGGCGGTTTTCGGGATCGATCTCAGACGCCTTCGCATTCACGGAGATCGTCTGTTGATAGGACGCTGACAAGACGATGTCGCGGATGAGAGCTTTGGTCGACCACCCCGAATCGATGAAACGGCCAGCCAGCCAGTCGAGCAATTCAGGATGAGTTGGAGGGTCGGTTCGAACGCCGAAATCACTGGGCGAATTCACCAGTCCCGCTCCAAACAGCTGGAGCCAGACGCGGTTCACATAGACGCGGGCGGTCAAAGGATTTGAAGGGCTGGCGATGGCCTGTGCCAGCTCCAGTCGTCCACTGCCATTCGTGAACGGCTGCCCCTTGTTGCCCGTGATGATTCGAGGTGCACGGCGAGGAACCTGTGCCCCGCGTCGACCGGGATTACCTCGTTCGAACACCACGGGTTCGGTTGGAGCGTCATTATCGACCAGCACCATTCCATGCGGAGGCGAGCCAGGGGAAGTCACAATCAGAGCCGCAACTTTCTTTCGCAGTTCACGCAGCTTGTCCCCATGATCGCGATCGGCGAACTGCTCGACTCGATCTCGCGGAAACGTTCCTGGCGCTCCCTCACCATAGAGCACCTGACGCAGCTGTTCGGCGTCGGCCTCAGGCAGCGAGACCAGTTCCGACGTTGCAGCTTTCTCTTTCTCCCAGCGTTCGCGGACCTCATTCAACACACGGCCGTAGACGCGAAAGACATCAACGATGTTCTGCGGAGGCTGTTCCCTTAAAGCCTGCAGGATCGCGGGGTGACAGAGTTCGGGTGACCAGCTTTGAATCAATGGCAGCGCCGCAGCTGCAAAACCATCGGCGGGAAGTTCTCTCAACTTCGCCAGGGCGAACCATACGCGATTGTCAGGCTTCACCTGCTCGTTGAGGTAACGCTCCCAGCTATTGACCAGTTTCTCTCGCAAGGGCGGGTCAATCTTGACCTCAACACCCGCCGGGACCAGATTGGCCTTCTGCGCAAAATTGAGCAAGAAATCACCGACACGATTGCGGGCCTGGGACGTCAACTCCGCGTAGACCGAATCAAGGTAATTCTCGACAGCTTTCTCTCGCTTGGCCTTCTCGGCCAGATACTCTTTGTACTCTGGAGATGTCGGATCGGGCATTGCAATCTGCGGCAGATCCTCCGGCTCATGGCTACTGGCAAAAACGCCGTATAACGAATAGTAGTCCTGAATCGGCAGCGGGTCGTACTTGTGATCGTGGCAACGGCTACACCCGAGCGTCATGCCCATCATGCCTCGGGAAACGACATCGATGCGGTCATCGATGATGGCATTGATGTCGCGCAGAAACTGCGGCCCCACCGTCAGAAATCCCATCGCCGCCAGCGCGGGGTCGCCAGGCGGCAGGTCGAGCTTGTCCGCTGCCAGCTGCTCGACAAGGAATCGGTCGTAGGGCTTGTCATCGTTGAACGCGGCAATCACATAGTCACGATAGGTGTACGAAAACGGGAACCGACGTTCCTCGGTGAATACATATCCGCGAGTGTCGGCATACCGGGCCACATCCAGCCACAGTCGCCCCCACTTCTCGCCGAACCGCGGCGACGCCAACAGGCGATCAACGAGCTCATCCACAGCTGTCGGCGAGCTGTTGTTGGCGAACTCCTCGACCTCATTATAGGTCGGTCGGATGCCATGCAGATCCGCTGACAACCGACGGATCAGTGTTGCCCGGTCAGCGGGTGAAGAGACAGCCAGCCCCGCCTCACTCAGCTTCGCCGTAATAAAGTGGTCGACAGGAGTTTGAGAGCTCTGATCTCCGACGAAAGCGGGTGGCACGGGGCGCGTGATCGGACGATACGCCCAATGGCTGAGAGCTGCGGCGTCATAGTCGATCTCCCCGTTTTCCAAACGAGAATATCCGGAATGTTCATGAGCTGGGGCATTCGTATCGGCGGGCCAGGGGGCTCCCTGTTTCACCCACTCCGAGAGCAGGTCAATCTGTTCCTGCGGCAACTTCCCCTTGGGAGGCATCTGAGTATCGTTGGGGTCGTACTTAATCACCTGCATCAACCGGCTCTGGTCCGGATTGCCGGGCACGATCAAATGAGCAAACACGTCATCGCGATGGTTGAACGATACGTCGCCTTGTCGCTTCTCGCCCGAGTGGCACTCAAAGCAACTTTCAACGAGTACTGGACGGATGTGTTTCTCGAAATGCTCAATCTGCTCGGGAGACAAATCCGCCGCCTGGAGTGACAGAGCAGTGGATTCCGCGACGAAGAGCAAAACCGCGAGCCACAGAAAGTGCTTGGTGAGTTGGTTCATAGGGCAGCAGACAGGAGGGGCTGCAATGGGGTGGGAGCCAGTTTCCTGGCGAGGATACTGACTCCAGAATTCTATCTTTCAAACACACAGGAAACGAGTTGAATCTCGTCGGCGAAAATAATCTTCTCGGTAAATTCAAAGAGCGGGATTCGGCCACTTGACCGGAATGGCTGAACCGTTGAAGTCAGCAGTGGGACAGACATTCTTGCCAGCCTCGATCGAGCAGTCCCACGACACGACACGTCAATCATCGGCGAGCACCAGAAGGGATCGCTGACCGTCCCAGCTCGCCTTCGCTGACGCTTTGGGTTGGTCAAGTTGCCGGGCCGGGCTGTCGCCTGTACTCACTCGGCCATGACCCACTGGACGGAATCGACGATGACATGCCCATCAGTTTTTTCGTTGGACACGACCACGACGGCGGGCTGTTCCTTGGTGAACTCAAACTTCCCGAGTGATACAAACAGCCCATCAATCCCGGGTGGCAAACGCTCATTCACCCGCACGGTCTCGGTACCCTTGGCGTGCGTGATTTTCACCGGCACGTTCGTCGCACGATTCGGATTCTGTGAGTAGCTCATCCGCACCTCATAGATCCCCGCTTTCGGTAGCTGGGCCTCGAACTTCACACTGAGCCGTCCGTCGCGGAAGTCATTGTCGTGTCGATATCCCTGGCCGACAAACTTGCCTGTGGACTGGCTCCTGGCCCATTCCCCGATCAGCGTGGCCTCATCGTCGTCGATCACAACGCCTGCCAGACTCTTGGAAGACACCCCCGGACCATGGTGCGGGGCCTTCTTGCTTCCCAACGGTTGTGTGTATTCCAGAATCTGTCCGTCCTTGAGCAACTGTTCTCTCAGTTTCGTGTACGAAACCTCCTGCACACTCTGGTTGGCCTCAATCGCCAGAGACGCAGCTGTGGCTGCCGACTGACCGAGGATCATGAACACTGGTTCCATGCGAATCGAACCAAACGCAATATGCGAGCTCGAAACACAGACCGGCACGAGCAGATTGCCACACTGGCCCTTCCGGGGAATCAGCGATCCGTAGGCAATCTCATACGGTCCCAGAGTCGGGACGCCGATATCGCCTTCGTTCTGCACATACCCCTCGGGAGTGATGTAGCGCTGCACGTTGTGCGAGTCGATCGTATAAGAACCCATTCCGATCGATTCGGGAGTCGGACTTCGCTTCAACAGCTCATTCTCGGTCATCACGTAGGATCCGACCATGCGACGCGCCTCGCGGACGTAGATCTGATGTGGCCAGTTCCCGTTGTCTGTGAACTCATCCCGAGACAGTCCCCACTTCAGAAACGGCTCCTGTACGTCCTTCGGCACCCGGGGATCATTGGCCAGGAAGTAGCACCATCCCTGCTGGTACTGCACATGTTCTCGCAGAATCTCGTTGCGACGTTCATACGACGCGTCGGGGTAGTCGTAGTTCATCCCGATGTTGTCCGTGCTGACTGGACCGTGATTGTTGGTATCGGTCTTGAAGTTCGGGATCGGGTCAAACTTGTTAAACGTCTCGCGCAATCCCGCTTCCAGCACGCGTAACAGGATCTCATACCGCCGTGGGTCATACCCCTCCGGCTTGGGAAAGGGGACGCGGTTCGGCTCGTGATTGGTCAGGCACATGCGGTAGCAATAGGCCTGCACCTTTTTGTCACCGGCTCCGTACTCTCCGGGTGGCTGGTCACTGATCCCCGGCAGGATGCCACTTTGCGGTTCACCCGGAATCACAAACGGACTAATTTTCGACTTGAGATGTCCAAAGTGATGGGAGTGGTGCAGCACGCCAATCTGCACGCCGTTCCACTTCTCACCATAATCGGATTGAGCTTCGCGACCAACGTGGTAGTCGACTCCCGCAGCTGCCATGAGGTCTCCCTCATAAGTCGCATCGATGAACATCTTGCCAGCGACCTTCAACCCGCTGTGCATTGTGATCGACACAATTCGATCATCGGACTTCCTGACACCCGTTTCGCGATTGAGCCACTCGTTCCGATGGACTTCGATCTTGTGATCGCGAATCAGATCCTCAAACACTTTCTCAGCCACATGTGGCTCAAAGATCCACATCGTGCGCTGGGCCCCATCGACCGCGGGCGTACCTTGCCCTTTGCCACCGTACTCGGTCTTCTTCTGCCAGTTCCACGCTTCAGGAGTGTCGTAGTGCTGCCAGACGCGGTGGTAGAACTCGCGAGCCAGCCCGCCGATGACTGCCTTGTTTCCCGTGTCAGTGTAGCCCAGCCCGCTACTCGACAATCCACCCAGGTGCTTGTCGGGGCAGACAATGACCACCGACTTTCCCATCCGCTGGGCCTGAACCGCCGAGGTCACGCCCGCCGAGGTCCCTCCATAGACCACGACGTCATACTCAGCGGCCTCAGCACTCTGCGACGCCCACCCCATCCAGACCATACAGAGAATTGCCAGGAGCTGTTTCATGAGAATTCTGCACCGATGAGCGAACGGTTATAGAGTCTGTGGCACTTTATCAGGCCACCATGCAGGATGTCAGCGAAACGTGTCACCAGATCCTCCTCCTGGTTGTCCGATCGACCGCTTTACAGAATCCGATTGAGATATGCCCGGTTTGGCGGGTAGAATTCAGTTCAGAAGTTTCCCGCCCCTCCACACGGCTTCGCATGTCCGGTCTCGCTCACGACTTGGAAACACTCCGACGCCGCGCACACCGGTTCATTCTGGTGCGAGGTGCCGCAGCTGTATTGGGGACAATTGTCGGACTGGGACTGCTTCTCGGCGGAGTCGATGCCCTTTTCAGATGGCAAGGCAGCCTTGGACGCTGGGCACAATCGGCGATCTGGATCTCCGCCATCCTCGCTGTCGGCTGGAAGTATCTCATTCTCCCGCTGCGGGCCAGCCTGACGCACTTCGACCTCGCACGGCTCATTCACCGCCAGTGGCCTGCACAAACACCCGACCTGACTTCGGCCGTAGAATTTGAATCGGCCCAGTTCACCAGCGATGCGGGAGCTCCGCTTCTTCAGCAAGTGGCGGTCAGCCGGGCACAACTGCAACTCGCGACTGTTCCGTGGCGATCTGTCCTCGCTCCACAACGAGTCTATGGGGCTCTTGCCTGTGCCTTGCTGTCGATGGCAGTGCTCGCGCTGGTAGCCACATCATTTCTAGAAACGACCAGCGTCGGAGCCCTCCGTCTGACATCCCCCTGGCTCGACATGGACTGGCCACGTCGAACCACTCTGGTCTATCTCAATCGTGAATTCGTCCCGATCGACACACTGCGTGAGCCAGCTGTACGGACGGGGCAGGGTGAGCCACTGACAATCTACATCGAGAATCGCTCTGGCAAATTACCCGCAAAGGTCTTCTTTGAACGTAAGACACTCAACGGAGAGCGAGAGCAGGGCGAGTTGCGGCAAACGACGTTGAACGATGCACAAGGCCGCCCACATCAGGTCGCCATCGCCAGCCCTCCGTCTCTCGCCAGTTTTGAGTTTCGGGCTCATGGCGGCGATGATGACCGGGCTCCCTGGTTGATGATCAATGTCGTCCCGCCCCCCCGCACGCAATCATTCGAGATCACCCTGACGCCCCCCAGATACGCGGGGCGTCCCCCGGAAACATCGACCAGTGGAGTGGGCC
>QWOR01000269.1 GCA_003669575.1 Planctomycetota bacterium
ATCGTTTTCGTCTTCACTTTGGTAGCATCGCGAGCCAGTTTCAGACTGTCGCCGGTAAAGTCGGCGATGTCCTGAATATCTCCCCCAACGTAAAAGTGGGCCAGAATCGTGGCATCCTGCGATTTCTTCAGACTCTCGATTTCTTCGATTAGATCGAGGGGATCCTCGTTCGACTCCTGGGGAGAGAACGGACTGGAGATCACAGGAAGGTCGATTGACGGGGCCATGTTTCAGCCTGACAAATCAGAACAAGCGTGGGAATGGATTGCTCAGGCGACCCGTGTCCGAGCCCCTGAGACAAATCATATCCGGCGACTGGGAATACCGTGAGCGTGACCGGACTCTGTACCGCAGATTGACATGGTCCGCATGACTGGAACGTCCTGAGCAGGCTCCCCATTCCCGATCTGCGGAAGTTGAAAATCAGGCTCCTGGTGCACTCGCACTGCTGCGAAGACTCGCAAAGTTCTGGTCACGACGGTTTTGTGTGGCGAGTTGTGAACTTTTCAAGAATGCCATTCTGTCGAAAATCCACAAATTGACTTCGAATATCTCCACCGATATCGTTGGTTATCAGGAAACTTTGACGGGCCAAATTGCTCATTGATTCCGCTCGCCAGCGTCGCCTCAAGGAAGACTTCTATGTTGGGCCAATTGGTCCCAGTCGGAGGGGGAGATCCCATCCCACTCCTGAAGACCCCTCTGCTCATCGGTCGTCGCAGCCGTTGCGATATCGTTCTAAACTTTCCGAACATCTCTTCGCAGCATTGTGAACTGGCGTTCATCAATGGTTTCTGGCAGATCCGCGATCTGGGCAGCAGTAACGGAATCAAGGTGAACGGCGAACGGCTCGACACCAAATTCCTCCAGCCCGGTGATCAGGTTTCTATCGCCAAGCACAAGTTCATCATCAACTTTGCCCCTGGAGCAACCGCTCCTCCACCGCGAGAAGATGACGACCCATTCGCTCTGAGCCTGCTCGAAAAAGCGGGCCTGGAACGACGTCGCGACGAGTCTCGTCAACTGCGACGGTCTTCTGACCACCGAACCCGCCGTCCTGATCCCAACGTTCCCAGCGATGACTCACCAACCCGTTGGTTTACCGAAGAGGAGTAACGTTGGCCGAGGACCGAAATCGTAAAATACGCGTTCGATTTCATAAGAACCGAGGCCACCGTGCCAGGCAGGTCGACCTGACCCGGCAATCTCACGACGAACTCGCTGACCTGCCCAGTGACGAGCGGGTTTCCGGAAAAGGGTCTCAGTCGCGGCACCGGACTCTGATCGTCAAGACAGGGGACACCGACGCGGAATCGATCCGCGATGTCGATATGACCGACTGCCAGCGGGGTCGAGTGTTGTGGTCGGTCGGGGCCAATCATAGTTGTATTCAGACGGCAGATGGACAGACATTCGATTGTTCAGTGCGTCGCGTCCTGCGCACGATGGAACGTGAGACCCGCAACGTCATCGCGGCCGGGGACTGGGTCGTCTTTCGCTCAACGGATGGGGCCACGGGGGTCATCGAACGCATCGAGCCACGGCATTCCACTCTCACTCGCGGGGTTGGACGCACCTCGCAAATCATCGTCTCTAACGTCGATCAGGCCGCCATCGTGGCATCGGCCTGTGACCCGCCGCTCAAGCCCGCGCTGATCGACCGGTTTCTGGTCAGTTGTGAAATCGGTGGAGTGAAAGGGATCGTCTGCATCAACAAGGCAGACTCGATTGAGCCCGCCCATTTGCAGCCGATCATCGGTCAGTATGCACAGCTGGGATACGAGGTCGTGCTGACCAGTGCCACGCGGGGCGACGGGATCGACCGATTGCGACAACTCATGAACGGCAAGGCAACCGTCCTCACTGGCCAGAGCGGGGTCGGCAAATCATCTCTGCTGAATGTGGTGCAGCCCGGACTGGGACTGCGCACTGCGACAGTCAGCGCTGACACGGGCAAAGGACGACATACCACCCGCGTGGCTGAACTGGTCCCGCTGGCCAGCGGCGGATGGGTCGTCGACACACCCGGTATCCGTCAGTTTCAACTCTGGGCCGTCGAAGCTGCCGATGTGGAGGCATATTTCATCGAGTTCCGGCCATTCGTGGCCCACTGCAAATTTGCGAACTGTACTCATACGCACGAAAAAGGGTGCGCTGTCCTTTCGGCGGTGTCGCAGGGATTAATTTCGGCCTTACGCTATGAAAGCTACACGCGCATCTTGAGCGGTGAGGCTGAGAGGATCGAGGACGAGTGAATTCGGAGATCAGGTACTGCTTCATCGATGAACACTCTGCCTGCAAACAGATGTTCCGACCGACAGACGCGTTCTTCACTCCACGCAGGATTCCTCCCTGCCAACGTCTCCCGCTATAGTCTGCCGCAGACTGAGTCACACTTGTCACCAGCTACTGGCTTTCCGACTTTCCCGCCGAGATTTCCATGCCTGTTCTCAAGCATCCACAACTTATTGATCTGGCCACACGCATACTCGAAGGTGCCGGTGTTTCCCCCGCCGATGCGAAGGTCGTGGGACATGAACTTGCCGATGCCAATATTGTTGGTCACGACAGCCATGGTGTCATGCGGCTGGTCCAGTATGTCCAGATGATCCACGACGGACATGTGAAGCTGGGGGCAGCTCCCCAAATTCTACGAGAAGCTCCGAGCTATGCACTGATCGATGGTGGTTTCAACTTCGGCCAGATCATCATGACCCGGGCCCTCGACATGGCGATCGAGAAGGCTCGGGCGACGGGTACTTCGACGGTCCTGATCCGCAACTGTAACCACGTCGGCCGGCTGGGAGCCTATACCGAGCGAGCGGCCAAGGCGGGCTTCCTGACGACGATGTGTGTGAACGCTCCGGGACCAGGAGGAGTCGCTCCCTTCGGTGGAATCGAACGGCGACTCGGAACTAACCCGATCAGTATGTCGGCCCCGACCGGTGACTCAGCTGTCGTACTCGACATGACAACCAGCGCCACAGCTGAGGGGAAGCTGCGGGTATCGCATCAGAAGGGGGAGCAAGTCCCCGAGGGGCTGATCATCGACAGTGAAGGAAATCCGACGACTGACCCTGGAGTCTTCTATAACGCTCCGGTCGGATCGATCCTGCCACTCGGCGGACCGATGATGGGGCACAAAGGATTTGGCATGTCGGTAATGATCGACATCTTCTGCGGAATTTTGTCAGGGAGCGGGATTGGCCGGACCGACCTGCCGCGGGGAGCTAACGGCGTGTGGCTGTCGCTGATGTCGGTCGAGCACTTCCTGCCACGTGACGAGTACGAGGCGTGGATGGCGAAGTACACCACTTACATCAAGAGCAGCCGCACTGCTCCGGGCGTCAGCGAGATCCTGCTCCCCGGCGAGATCGAAGCCCGCCGAGCAACCCAGCGGACTGCCGAGGGTGTGAGCATCCCTGACGAGACCTGGCGGCAGATCAATGAACTGGCCGGGAAACTCAAGGTCTCTCTGGCCGGCCTTTAAACCAAGTCCACCCGACGCATTATCGGGTTCCCTGTGTCCCCTACGTCAGCTGAGGAATCAGCGTGACGGAGTTGAGCTTTACGTAGTCGACGTCCTGCGGCGTTGTGTTCACTTTCGCCGTTCCAGCGGTCACCGTGGCAGTGGCGTTCGCGACGATTGTAAACGCGGTGTCGGAAGTCACGGTGTCGACGATGTAGGCGACACCGTCGATTTGCACTGCAGCCCCCTGACGTAGTTCCGTCAGGAATGCGGTTCCCGTACCGGTCACAGCCTTGGTCCCGCTGGTCACACTGACGGTTCCGGTCAGGGTCTGAGTGAACGGGACATAGGTCGACGCGAGTGGAACCTCGCCCATCGCGCCGTTGTCGAGTGCTGCCACCAGGTTGTAAGACGTGAGCGCGTGGATCGTATCGACGACTGTCATGCCGTTGCCAAGCACCTGCCCAAAGACAGTGTGCGGAACCGCGTCCAGATTGACGGTGCCTGACGCATTGTTATTCGCGGTGTTGATGAACCACTGACTGGTCCCCGAGTTAATATTGCCGCCGACGGTGGCCATCGACAGACTGCCACGAACATTCGAGTGGGCCGCCTTGAACTCGTTGGCGATGGGACTGTCGGTCGTGATGGCAGTGACCGGAGGACCAAGATCAAATCCGCCACCTTGTACGATGAATGGAGCGTTACCGGCCGTGTGGGCCGAGCGGTGAATGATCGAATCCTGGTAGCGCGACAGATAGTTCACGAAGTTCTGAGTCGTGTTGGGCAGATCATCGACGAACAGCTGCACATCGACGTCCCCCATCGAGGTCGAGATTCTCGCCACGACGGTGTTCGTGTACTGCACGGTGAGTGTCTGGGTCGCCCCCACCTGGTTGCCGTTAAAGACCTGCCGCACGAGGATCGAGTTCAAGCCTTGCGTGGCAGCTGTGGTGTTCGCCAGCGTCGTAGAGACAGTCGCGGTCCCCGAGCTGTCCAGCGTCACGGTTCCGTCATCGAAGCCATCCCCATCCTTATCCACTTCATAGGTCTGCCCGGCGATTCCGGTAATCTTGACCCCGACAGTGGTCTTGTCAGAGACAAATGTGGAGCCGGTCTTCAACACGCCCGTCCCGGTGATGACGGTATTAAACGTTCCCGTCGGAGCAAAGAACGCGGACCGGGCTGTGTTCACTGCGGCCAGCAAGCCAGTCGTCGGATCATCGATGCGAGAGGCAATCACCGTCGTGCTGACAGTCCCGCGAGTGATGCTGTACAGGTTCTGGCGAGTGGGAAGTGTTGCTGTCCCTTGTCCAAAGACATCGGAACCCCGGCCACCAAAGATTGTAAACAACCCGCTAATCTTCGTGGTTCCACTCATCACAACGTTGTCGTCGCCCCTCCCCAGATGGGCGTTGAAGGCGTCATTGACCGTGGAGTCGACGACCTGGACGAGATCGGCTCCTCCTCCCGTGGAGAGTAACACCCGATCAATTGTTGTCCCGTTCGACAGGCGAATGTCGTCGTTGGCTTTCCCGAGAGACGTGTAGAACGCCTGATCAATGGTCGTCGAGTCGAGGGAGATTCGATCAGTTCCACTTCTCCCGGAGACCGTGACGGACTTTTTCACATGGGTCGATTTCGTGGCAAACAGATTGCTTCCAGATCCAAGTTTGGCAATCACGTTTCCATCAATCGTACTGCCTTCCGAATAGAACGTATCGTTCCCGGCCCCGCCGACGAAATTGACCTGTCCATGGACTGTCGCAGTACTTAATCCCAGTTTGTCGTTCCCCTGTCCCCCATTGACGATCAGATCTCCATCCAGCGCGAAGTTATCCAGCTGGAGACGGTCGTCCCCTTTCCCGAGGGCGGCGATGATCGAGCCATTTTTTGTCGCCGTCGACGGGTAGGCGACAAAGTCCGTCGAGGCCCCGTTGATCTGGGTGCCATTCACGCCCCGCACGATGACCCCATCTGCAGTCTTGGCGACATAGATCTCATTGGCCTCTGAATCACCCGTCAGATACAGGTTTCCCGCCACCAGCTTGGCGGAAACATGACCCGCGAGCATGGTTCGCGATTCGAGAGCAGCGAGCGAATTCCAGCTCTGCCGGGCGTGAGCCTGTCGGCGTGAACGGGTACCCATCAACATCCGCGTCAGGAAGGAAGCTGCCATGGTGAGTCGTTCAGGCCCAAAAAAGAGATCCAAGCCGAGTGGAATTGGCCGAGTGTCACATACTCTTGCACCAAATAATCCAGCCGTCGAATAGCCGAGTCAAGGATTGCCCAGTTTACCCAGTCGGAATTCAAATTGTGCCGACTGCTGTTCTAGTTCGAACTTTCAGACGAATTTGTATGACTCAAGGGGAATTTGTCGGTCGCAAGGATTCCACACATTCCCAGATGCGCGAGTCGTAATCCATTAAACATAAAGGAGATACAACTCCAAATGAAAAACCACGAATTGATGCTCGACAACAGGAATCGTCGACTTTTCGCCACCGAGCCGAGAATCGACGGACAGTCACTTGGGTTCGAGGGGCATCGCACAGTTTGTCGGCCCGTCAGTGTGGGAGGCCACCAGTGAGTCAGGGTAAGGTCACAGCTGAATCTGACCGCCCGCGACACGAGTGAACTCCGTGGCTCAGTCAACTTCCTATTGACCGTGACTGCACAATCGGGAGAAACTGCCGAACCGGAATGATTCCGACCCGCAAAGCAGTTCGCCCAGCGGGAAAGCGATGGAGCGCATGACTTATGTACAAGCTCTTGTTGGCCACGAAGTACCTCAAAACACGCGTGATTGCCTTTGTCAGCATCATCAGCGTGACTCTCGGCGTGGCGACCATGATCGTCGTCAACAGCGTGATGGCGGGCTTCCAGACCGAGATGCAGGACCGTCTGCGCGGATTGCTGTCTGATGTCGCGGTCATGACGCACGACACGGATGGATTTGAAGACCCCGATCAGTTGCTGAAAATCATCCACGAATGCCAGTACGTGGAAGCCACCACCCCGACAGTCGAGATGTGGGGTATGATGAGCTTTCGCGTCATGGGGCAGGAAGAACAGCGTCCGGTCCGCATCGTCGGCATTTTGCCCGAGGGCAAGAATCAGGTCAGTCCCCTCGCGAAGTATCTCCTCAGTCGCCAGGACAAGGATCTGTCCAATCGTGATCAGGTCCCGGAGGTCGATGCCAATGCCCCTGTGACCTGGGACTTGAGTGCCACAGCACTGGGTTATCGCAAGGATAAGATCGCCTACGACCGGCTACGGCAACCAGAGACATTGCCGGACGGATCGAATTCAGAGCCCCAGGTGGCCAGCGAGACGCCACTTACCCAGACAGCGGACAGCGGCGAAGGCCCGCTCTTCGATAACCCCGACGAATTCAGGGATCCGGACGAATTCCAGTCGGATGCCACTCCGGTCGACCCCACAGCTCCCCAGCCTGCGCGAGTCTTCGTGGGATCCGGACTGGTCAGTTCGCCCGTCCGAAATCGGGAGACGGGCGAGATCGATGTCCAGGCCTTCATCAATCCAGGTGAGGATGTCACGCTGACCACGCTCAAGTCGGGGACTCCACAACCCGTCAGCTTCAAGGCCACCGTCGTCGACCTCTTCAAGTGCGGCATGAGTGAGTACGACTCGAACCTCGTCTTCGTCAACCTCGAACAGATGCAAAAGGCGCGCGGGATGCTCTCCCCGCCCGATCCGAAACATCCAAACGACAACCTCGATTGGCAAAAGGGATCGGTCACCGCGATCCAGATCAAGCTCACCGACTACTCCAAGGCCCCGCTGGTCGTGCAGTTCCTGCGAGAAAAGCTGGCTGACATGCGAGTCTCAGTCGAAACCTGGGAACAGCAGCAGGGTCCCCTGTTGCAGGCTGTCGAGGTGGAAAGAGCGATTCTGAACGTATTGCTGTTTCTGATCATCGCCGTGGCAGGTTTCGGCATCCTGGCGATTTTCTACATGATCGTCGTCGAGAAGACTCGCGACATCGGCATTCTCAAAGCCCTCGGAGCCAGTTCGCGGGGCGTGATGTCGATTTTCCTGCTGTACGGTCTGACCCTGGGGTTGGTGGGCAGCCTCGCGGGTGTGATACTCGGCCTCACATTCGTTCGCTATATCGACAGTATCGAGGAATGTATCTCCATGATCATCGGCCGTAAGGTCTTCGACGAGACGATCTACTACTTCCACCAGGTCCCCACCAAAGTGAATCCGGGCACCGTGATCTGGGTCGCTCTCGGAGCGATTGCGATTGCCGTCCTGGCCAGCATTCTTCCGGCCCGCCGCGCAGCCCAGCTGCATCCGGTTCAGGCACTGCGTTACGAGTAGCAGCTTACTGTTGACTTCACGTCATCAGTGATGCCAGCAACCCCGCCCCCTCCGCCTGATCCCGACGCGAGCCCGGAAAGCGAAGACGATTCATGTCGACACAAGTACTGGACGAACCCATGCCATCGATCCTGCAAATCCCGAACTCGAAGACTCGCGTCTCGTACTTGCGGGCGTTGGCGATCAGTCGGGCTTACTCGAAGGGCCAGGTGAAGGTCCCGGTTCTGCGAGGCGTCGATCTGTGCGTAGGGCGAGGTGAGTTCGTCTCGATCGTCGGGAAGTCGGGATGTGGAAAAAGCACCCTGATGCACCTGTTCGGGCTGCTGGATACTCCCGACACCGGGGAAGTCCGGCTCGAACAGAACCGCATTGATGACTTGCCCGCGGCGACTCGCGATGAACTGCGAAACCGTATCTTCGGGTTTGTGTTCCAGTTCTATCACCTGCTCCCGGAACTGACACTGCTCGACAACGTGCTGACACCTCTGATGATTCGCTACTCCGCCTGGGAATACTGGCGCCGCCGCAAGGAATTCCGTGATCAGGCCTGCGAGATCGTCAAGAAGATGGGCCTCGACCATCGCCTGCGTCACAAGCCCTCCGAACTTTCCGGGGGGGAAATGCAACGAGCCGCCATTGCCCGGGCTCTGATTGGCCAACCCGAAGTGTTGCTGGCCGACGAGCCGACAGGAAATCTCGACGCCGTCACGGGTCGTGAAATCATGGACATGATGGCCCGATTGAACGAGGACGAGGGGCTGACTATCATCATGGTCACCCACGACGAGTCCATCGCTCGGCAGGCCAATCGCATCGTCCGATTGACCGAAGGCCGGATTCAGGGCCTCGAAGAGGCTGCGTGATCATCTAGCCTCGAAGAGGCTGAGTGGTGATCCAGTCTCGAACAGGCCGTGCCAGCACAGCCCCCCGAGGCCACGCGAACTTGGCCTCGAATTCGGTGTCCAGCCTCCCGGCGTGCCCGCGCGATTTTCGCGACTCGCACGCCGGTTTTGTTTTGGGTGCCGCGTCCAGTCCGTTTCCGCCCCACTCGATGGGCGGCCAGATCCCAAGGTGCATTGATGTCACAGCAAATCTTCCTGAATGACCGCCTCGTTCCCGCCGAGCAGGCGATGGTCAGTGTCTACGATCACGGTTTGCTGTACGGCGATGGTGTCTTCGAGGGGATTCGTGTTTACAACAAGCGAGTCTTTCTGCTGGCTGAGCATGTCGAACGCCTCTATGAAAGCGCCCGGGCGATCCGCCTCGAAATCCCGATGCCCCAGGCCCAGATGGCCGAAGCGGTCGAGAAGACGTGCGCGGCAAACTCCATCGTTGACGGGTATGTCCGGCTGGTCGTGACTCGCGGTGCAGGAGCCCTCGGACTCGATATCCGCAAGACTGCCAATCCCCAGGTGATCGTCATCGCCGCCACGATCAAGCTCTACTCGGAGGAGCTCTATCAGCAGGGGTTGAAAATCATCACAGCCAGCACAATCCGCAATCACCCCGGAGCGCTGAGCCCGCGAATCAAGTCCCTGAATTACCTGAATAACATCCTGGCCAAAATCGAAGGGACCGATGCCGGATGTGAAGAAACCCTGATGCTTAACCATAAGGGCGATATCGCCGAATGTACCGGCGACAATATCTTCATTGTGAAACGAGGAATCCTCAAAACCCCTCCCACAGACGCCGGGATCCTGGAAGGAATCACTCGGAATTGTGTCGTCCAACTGGCAGAGAAAGCTAGTATTCCGGTGCAAGAGGTCACTCTGCAACGACATGACGTTTACACAGCGGACGAGTGCTTCCTGACAGGGACCGCTGCGGAAGTCATCGCCGTTGTGGAAATTGACGGTCGCAAAATTGGAGCAGGCGTTCCCGGACCCATCACACAGGATCTGCGACAACGATTCCAGAAATTTGCACGCGGGGAATAGTCCCCGACAGCCACCAGGCAGGAGCGGGATGAATACCACACGAGCGCCCCGCAGAGACAGTACCCCACTCATTTACACGGTGTACTTCCTCCTTCCGCTTTGCTCCTGCCTGATCGGGACCCAGCTGAATCAACCCACAGTGGCAGTCGCGCTGTCACTGCCTCAGATCGCAGCTGCCTCCTGGATCCTGGGTGTTCCTGGCGCGATCAGCACAACGATCGTGTCGATTCTCGGTTGGTATGTTCTTCCCCTGATGGGGAGGATGCCGCTGGAATACGTGGATCACAACTCGGCCATACTCGGGACGATTATCTCCCTGGCTTATGGCCTGCTGGTCAATGGGCTGCACTCCACGATTGAGAGAGCTCACCTGGCTGCGGGTACCGATTCGCTGACAGGTCTGCTCAACCGCAATGGTTTCGTGGATCGTATCAACAACGAACTGAACCGTGGCGCTCGCATGGGCGGCATCCTCGCGATCGGGTTTATTGACTGCGATCACTTCAAGAAGTTCAACGACACGAACGGCCATCTGTCGGGGGACGAGTTGCTGATCGCCACGGCCCGGCG
>QWOR01000347.1 GCA_003669575.1 Planctomycetota bacterium
ATCGCAGCGTGACGACCTGGATCAAACGCACACTCACAGGCCAGAACGCCGCCGGAGAGTCCGAACAACTCGACCGTGAAGGCTCCGCTCGCGAAGCGGTCATGGTTGGCTTTCGCCAGTGCCAGGGAATTTCGCTCTCCCGATTCAAAGACCGCTACGGCATCGATCTCCCCACCCTCGCCGGACCGGAGTTCGACAAGCTGGTTGCTGACGGCCTCCTCGAAGTCTCAGACGGTCATGTCCGCCTGACGCGTGAGGGACGGTGCGTCGCCAACCGGGTCATCGTCGAGTTCATGGGTTGAACTCATTCCGCTGATCCGCGCTATCACTCTTCACCAACCCGCAGCGTCAGCGAGAGCGAGCCACGTTGGACTTGATCCTGGGAATTCCTCGCTGACGTATTGGGCGACCAAGAGGCCCCTGCCCCATCATGATCACCCGTAGCTGACTGATTACCCGCGACAGTAACACGCGTATCTCACCGTCAGCCTTCCCGAGTTTCTCGGTGATGTCTTTGGTTGCCCGTCCATCGACAAATCTTAGTTAGACGAGGAATAAACCGGCGCGGTCTGTAACGGTGTCTAGCGTCCCTCGGACCATCACATATCCGCGACGACACGGTTCACGCAGGCGGAGCTTGTATCGCCTCGGTCACCACCTGCAGGAATCTTGCAGCCGGAGCCCCATCGATGACACGATGATCAAAGGTCAGACTCAGCGTCAGCATGTCGCGGGCGGCAAAGCTGCCGTTGTCGAGAACGACCAGTTCCTTGCGAATGGCCCCGACACCGAGGATAGCCGTCTCCGGCAGGTTGATGATCGGTGTAAAGGCATCAATCCCGAACGAGCCGAGGCTGGTGATCGTGAAGACCGCTCCCTGCATGTCGTTGGCCTTGAGTTGCCCGCGTCGACCTCGCTCAATGAGCGTACGAAACTCCGCCGACAACTCCAGCAACGGTCGCCGGGCGACATCGCGCAGGATCGGCACGATCAATCCCTCTTCGGTATCGACCGCGACCCCAATGTGAATGTTGTCCACACCGGGATACTCGATCCGATTATCGGCCCAGCGTCCCGCCAGCAGTGGATGCTCGCACAGCCCTTGGGCCACGCACTTGGCAATCAAGTCGGTGTAAGCCGGGACAACTTTCGCCCCTTCCGTTTTGTATCGTGTTCGTGCGGCCACGAGAGCTGTTGCATCGACTTTTGTGTGCAGCGTCACCGGAGCTGTCTGCTGCGAACTGGCCGACATCCGCTGAGCAATTGTCTTCCGGCGCGAACTGATCGGCATCGACTGCCACCCCGTCACCTGGGGCGGAGCCGCCGAGCCTGTCCCATCCGTTACAGCTGCACGAACATCTCGCTCTCTCACACGACCATTCGCTCCGGTCCCGGTGACACGCGTCCAGTCGACGCCCAACTCCCGAGCCACTCGCCTGGCACGCGGCGAACTCACAGTCGCCTTGTTCTCTGAAACAGGACGATCCTTCACGGACGAACTGGAGCCCGGCTTGCTCGCCCCAGCCCCCACCTTCGCCACATCACTGGCCAGTATCCGTCCCCCCGGTCCCGACCCCGCGACGTGCTGCAGCGGCACTCCTGCCTCACGGGCCATGCGTCGAACTGACGGTGCAGCTGGGGCTGGCTCAGCCGAAACCACTTCGGCCTTCGACGGAGACGGAGCAGCAGCTGTGCCTCCCTCGGTCTCCCATGGCGGGGCTTCGCCTTCAATCAACACGTAACCGAGCAGTGCCCCGACCGGGATGACATCGCCCTCTTTCGGACCGTTGGGCAGGATGCGCAGAATCCCCGCGTCGAGCGACTCAATCTCCTGCAGGGCTTTCTCACCCTCCAGTTCAAAAATCGGCTGACTGGCTTCTACGCGGGTCCCGTCGGCGACCAGCCAGGAGACGAACGTTCCCTCTTCCATCGACCAACCAAGACGGGGCAGGCGGACTTCACTGGCCATGGTTATTCCTCCACCAGCTGTCGCACAGCTCGGGCAATGTCCTGAGCATTCGGTACGACGACCGCTTCCAGCGACGGACTATAGGGAGTCGGCGTAAACGATCCCGTCAGGCGGCGGATCGGTGCGTCAAGATCATCGAACCCGCGTGCAGCCACCTGAGCTGCGATCTCACCGGCGAATCCACACGACGCCGGAGGCTCATCGACAATCAACAGTCGTCCGGTCTTATGAACCGAAGCCAGAATTGTCTCGACATCCAGCGGAACCACTGTCCGCGGGTCGACCAGCTCGACAGAGATGCCGTCCTTCTCCAACTCTTCGCACACCGACAGAGTCAGATGCACCATCCGGGCCAGTGCGACCACCGTCACATCGCGGCCGGGGCGCACGATGCGAGCTCGACCGAACTCAATCTCATAGTCCTCGGTCGGCACCATACTCTTGGTCTGCAGGATCTCCCGATGCTCCAGGAACATTACCGGGTCATCACACCGCAAGGCCCGCTTCATCAACCCCTTCGCATCATATGCCGATGAAGGCACCACGACGCACAGACCCGGAACCTGAGCATACATGCCATAGTAGCTGCCCGAGTGGTGCGTGGCTGCGGAGTGACCGATCCCGATACAGCCTCTCAACAACACGGGCATCTTTAGACGACCGCTCGACATGTACTGCATCTTGGCGATCTGATTGATGATCTCGCCGACTGCATCGAGGACAAAGTCCGCAAACATGAAGTCAATCACCGGGCGAGTCCCCGTCATCGCGGCTCCACCCGCCAGCCCGACGAATCCGCGCTCACTGATCGGCGTATCGCAGAGCCGCACCGGACCGAACTTTTCGAACAGTCCCGCCGTCGTGCGGAAGTTCCCGCCTCGCACGCCAATCCCCTCACCCATCACAAAGATCGTCGGGTCGACGGCCATCTGTTCGGAAAGGGCTTCCAGCGTTGCCTGAGAAAAGGTGATCTCGCGTCCCGCAGTCACCGACGGCTCTGTCATCACGGGCGTCGACCGGGTGGCGTAGATGTGCGTCATCGCTGTCGCCGGATCGGGCGGCGGGCTCGCCTCGGCAAAGGCCTTCGCCTCAACGACCATCTGCGTGATCTCTTTTTCGATGGCTGTGATCTCAGAACCCGGCACCCCAAACTCGCCGATCAGTCGCTCTCGTAACCGTGCGATGGGACACTTCTTCTTCCAGACTTCGACATCTTCCTTGGTCCGGTAGGTGAAGTCCCCCATCCCTTCTGCGTGGGCCCGGGTACGGTACGTCTTGCATTCAATCAGTGTGGGCCCACCTCCTGCTCGGGCCCGGACCACGGCATCCCGGGCCACGAGAAACACCGCCTCGGCATCGTTGCCATCGACTTCGATCCCCGGAATCCCATAATTCGCCGCTCGCCGACCGACATCCGGAATCCCGCTGGAGTACGAAAACGGCACCTCGGTCGCGAACTGATTGTTCTCACAGATGAACAGCACCGGCAGCTTCCAGATGGCAGCCATGTTGAGGCCCTCATGGAAGGCCCCGTTGTTCACCGCTCCGTCACCGAAGAACGCCACACCGACATTGCCGGTCTGCATGAGCTTGGAGCTATACCCGCCGCCACAGGCCTGCAGAATACACGGGCCAACAATCCCGCTGGTCCCCATCATCCCGATCTCGGGAGAGAACAGGTGCATGCTGCCGCCGCGCCCCCGCGAGCAACCCGTCGCCCGACCAAACAGCTCCGCCATCAGCTCACGCGGCGGCATCCCTTTGCCCAGAGCATGCCCGTGCCCGCGGTGCGTACTAAACACTGTGTCTTTCGGAGTCAGATGAGCGCATACCCCAGATGCGATCGCCTCTTGCCCCACATAGGTATGACACGCCCCATGCACCAGCCCCCGCTGGTGACACCTCGCGAGTTCCTCCTCGGTGAGGCGGATGATCAACATGGTGCGGAAAACAGAAAGCAGATCTTGTGCAGTGGCCATAAGGAGCGTTCTCAGTGGTCAATGAATCAGGACAGCATAACTACCAAGGGGCGGCTTGGCATTTCAAGCACTCAAGCCAGTTGACCGGCCTTGATGATCCCGCCCTGCATGACGCCGATGAAGCGGTCCCGCTTCTCCAGCAGGGTGATATCCTTCACCACATCGCCATCGACGATCAGCACATCAGCCAGCTTACCGACTTCAAGAGTCCCGATCTCGTGGCTGCGACCGAGGATCTCCGCACCGGTCTTTGTGGCACACATGATCGTCTGCAGCGGAGTAAAACCGACGTAATTGACGAAGAATGACAGCTCCCGGGCGTAGTCACCGTGCGGGTTCCAGGCAAAGCCATAGTCGCCGCCCATGCCAAGCCGGCCCCCCTCTTTGAGGATTCGCCGAGCTGATTCCGCTCCCCCATCCAGGGTTTCCTGGTGTCCGTCAATCACTTTCTGACCCAGGCCGAACTCGGGACCCTTCTCAATGCTGGCGAGCTCAAAGTACAGAGCTGGAACCACCGGCACATCGCGGGCCAGCAGCAGGTCCATCGCTTCGTCATCCATGAAGGTCCCGTGCTCAATGGCATCGTACCCAGCTCGCAGGGCGTTCTTGATCCCCTCGGTCGCGCGGCAGTGACCTGTGACTTTCAAGTTGTGGTTATGAGCTGTCGCAACCACCGCGTGCATCTCTTCAAAGGTCATGCACAACGTGTGATGGTCGTTCGCATCCGGCGCAGCTGCGTCTCCGGTGGGATAGGTTTTGACCCATTCGATCCCGTCCTTGACCAGTTTGCGAACTGCGGACCGAGCCTCATCGGGCCCATTGACCAGCAGGACCAGCCCCTCCATGCCGATCTTGCGGTAGTCGGGGTTCCAGTCCATCAGCCCGCCGACGCCGCAGATCTCGCGTCCACTGCTCGCCATGCGTGGACCGGGCACGAGGTCCTTCTCAATCGCCTTCTTGAGCCACACATCGATGTTGAACAGCGAGCCACCACTGCGGGCTGCGGTGTATCCACACTCCAGTGCCAGCTTCGCGTTACAGGCCGCCAGAATGGTGACGTACTCCACGGGGTACTTGATATCGAGGTCTTCCAGCGCGGCCACATTGAAATAGGTCGGGTGGAAGTGGGCTTCAATCAGCCCGGGCATGATTGTTCCGCCTCGGGCATCGATTCGCATCGCATCAGGAGGAACCGCCGGGGCACCCACTTGAGGCCCGACATAGGTCAACCGACCGTCCTGAATGACGACAGTCCCGTGCGGGATCGGAGCGGCTCCCGTTCCATCAACAATCTGCCCGTGAGAGATGACGGTTGTTCCAACAGCGTTTTTCATCAGGGAGTACCAGCGCGAGGTCTCATCAGGGAGACGTGACGATGCCAAGGGATCACATCGAACGGAATACGATGCTCGTGCCACTTTACGTCCCGGTACTTGCCGGTGGCAATTCATGCCGAGACATTCTGAAGACGTATACGCGGGGAAGTGGATGGAGGTCAGAGACTCCACCCACAACTGCCCCTGGATTCAACAGCTCGCCAATCCTCATACCAAAAGCAAAAACGGGGGTCTGGAGACCCCCGTTTCGCGGACATCAGATCAAGATCTGAGTCGGTCGTGACTGGCAACAACTAGCGGCCAAACAGCCACTGGTTCTTCGCCCGTTCGAGTTCCATGATCCGGGTAAACACGCTGGGACGGTTGCCGTTTAACAGCCGACCTGAGCGAATCCGACCAGCAGCTTCCGAAGGAACCTGGCAAGCCACGACGAACAGAGCCACCAATCCGAGAATGATCACCTTACGCATGGAATACTCCTGTCACTTCTTTGCGGCCGCAGGGAACAGCCGCGATTCGAATCGTCCAGGGGGACCCACTGTCAACCTGGAGACGTTGCGGACCGGGATGTTGCGATCCCGGTCAGGACTCTACATCAGCAATTCCTGCCGAAGGTCTGAAGCTCTTGTATCAAGGACGGCAATAGCTGCCGCTGGAGAGCGTTCAAGGTGATGAATGTAGGGCGCGTAACGGCATCAGGCCGCTGCGGTGGTTCCCGACAGGCCGATTGAGGGGACTTTTCGCGCGATCGAGTCTACGGAGTTCCGGAAAATCCCATCACATGAGATTCACATCTGGCTGGCTACCTACCGGCTATGGGTGAAGGATCTCCGAACCCGTCCTGGACGTGGCCCCGAAGTTTTCACCAGCCGGGGCAACTGTTATGCTCCGCGCGTCTTCCCATCGAGAATATCGATTCCTCGCCTCGATGGAACTTTCAGATCCGGATCAAGGACGGAGTCCTATGTCGTTTCAGCCCGCTTACCGTCGTGTCATCCTCAAGCTCAGCGGAGAGAGTTTCTGCCGTAACCGCGAGGGGGGCATCTCCATGCCCGAGGTCACCGACATCTCCAGACAGATCAAGAAACTGGTGGAAGCGGGCGTGCAGGTCGCGATCGTCACGGGAGGTGGCAACATCCTGCGAGGGAAGCAGTTCTCAGCCAATAGCGGGGCCATCCAGCAGTCCACCGCCCACTATATGGGGATGCTGGCGACCTGTATCAACGGTCTGGCCCTGCAGGATGCGTTGGAGTACGAAGGCGTCCCGACCCGCCTGCAGACCGCCATTCGCATGGAGGTCGTCGCCGAACCATTCATCCGTCGCCGCTGCATCCGCCACCTCGAAAAGGGACGCGTGGTGATCCTCGCGGGCGGAACCGGCAGCCCTTTCGTCACCACCGACACCGCCGCGGCACTTCGGGCCCGCGAGATCGAAGCCGATGTACTGCTGAAAGCCACCAAGGTGGATGGCATCTACTCGGAAGACCCCGAGAAGAACCCGCACGCGGTCCGGTATTCCGAGATCACCTACCAGGACTTCCTGCGTCAGGGATTGCAGGTCATGGACCCGACCGCAATTCTGCATTGCATGGAGAGCAAAGTTCCCATTCTGGTCTTCAACTACCGCAAAGAGGGCAACATTCAACGGGCTGTCGCGGGTGAGACGATCGGAACGGTCGTGCACTGAGCTGGTATCGCGTCCTGCTTCGCGAGGTCAACTCAGATTCGGTACAGGCTCACACTCTGAGTAGAATGAGGCCCCATGGTTGAGTCTCTTCGTCGAGGTCGTCGAATGTGGTGGCTGATACTGTTACTGATTCCGCTCGGCTGGGCGGTACTGGCGTTGCCCTCCTGGCGGCGCCCTGAACTCGGGCTGCTGGACGGCCAGCTGCGACGTTGCCCCGCATCTCCAAACTGCGTGTGCAGCGAGGGAGAATCCAACGGGCACGCGATTGAACCGTTACGCTTCTCCGATCCGCCGGATGCCGCATGGTCTCGACTGATCGCCGTGATCGAAGCGACTCCCAACGCCCGGATCATCACGCGCGAGAACGACTATCTGCGAGCTGAGTTCGTCACGCCACTCATGCGATATGTGGACGATGTGGAGTTCCGGCTGACCCCCGCAGTGATCCACGTGCGATCAGCCTCGCGGGTGGGTCACTCCGACCTCGGAGCCAATCGCTCGCGGGTCGAAAAACTTCGCACTGAATTTGAGCAAGCTCCCAAGCAACCATGACGACTCCCGGCAGCGAGTACCGGTTTGCCTCGTCCTCGGAACGCGATACGCAGCGATTCGGACGGGAGCTGGCCCGCGTGTTGTCCCCCGGCGATGTCATCTCACTGCAGGGACAGCTGGGAGCCGGCAAGACTCGGCTCGTGCAATCGATCGCCGCAGAGCTGGGGTGCGAGAACTCCTTCGTCGTCAGCCCGACTTTCACACTGATCCACGAATACGACGGTCGGCTTCCGGTCTATCACGTTGATGCCTATCGACTGAAAGACTCCGAGGAGTTCCTCGACATGGGGGGCGGGGAACTCTTGAATGGAGACGGCGTCTGCCTGATTGAGTGGGCCGACCGGATCGGAGATTTACTTCCGAAAGATCACTTACGAATTGAGATCGATGTCACGGGAGAGCAATCCCGGATGTTTCGTTGCCTGGCAGCAGGACCGCATTCATCCCGCTGTCTTCAGGCTCTGAGCCAGGCCATCAGATAAAATTTGTCCCTTCGCCACCACGTACCTCTGCGGGACAGGCAAGAAAGTCTGTCCCACGAAAAGCCAGAATGGAACAGGCAATCCGGCCTGTTCCATTCTGGCATGTCAGTAATACCGCGAACCTGTTCACTTAGAACTCACCCACCACTTCGCTCCCCGATCGCGTTCCCAGTGATCGCCAGAGGATCAGATCGATATTCTCGCTGACGGAACGGACAGCTCCATCGGCCAGCAGCGAGTGGACGATCCCGGTGTGATAGCTGCGGGATGTGATTGCCCCATAGCTCGCCAGTGTGGTGTTCGAGCCTTCCTGCCGTGAGGCAAAGTCGGCGTCGTACGTCACTCCCGAATAGGTCCATAGAACCTTGGTATTCGGCCCCATGGTCGTCGTGAAACCGCTGTGGTGGCCGTGGCCGTTGGCCCATTCGGTGTGGCCGGTTCCATCCTGGGTCGCGGGCTGAATCCGGTCCTTGAGACCGACATCAACTGCAGCCACTACGTCAGCCAGAGAAGCAGGAACGTTGGTTGACGGTGGCGGTGCATTCCGCGTATAGGCCTGCCACGACTTCACTTCCGAGGCCAGCAGCGTGTTACTGGTCCCGTCGGTGAGACTCCCGAACGTGATGGAAGAGTTCGGGTAGAACAGTCCATCTCCCCCCTTGCCTGTTGTCGGATCGAAGTAGAACCAGGTCCCGAAGTTAAACCCGTAGTTCGTACAGTACAGGTTGACCCCTGAGGCCGCCCGCGGGAGGTCGGTCTTCTGATCGGACGGACAGACATATACCGGAACCCGAAAACCGGAAACGATTGGGGCATTCACGGGATCCGACCACCCCTTCTGGAGATCAATCTGATTGAACAGATTCACCTGATCCAGATACGGACTGATCCGTCCATGCACTGACCATGAGCTATTCCCAGTCACAGCGGGGTTGATCGCCATGCTGGGCGGAAGTCGGCTGAACGTCGACTCGTAGTTGTGGATCGCCAGTCCGATTTGCTTGAGATTGTTCTTGCAGCGAGATCGACGAGCAGCTTCACGGGCCTGCTGCACGGCAGGGAGCAGCAAGGCAATCAGCACAGCAATAATCGCGATAACAACCAGTAACTCGATCAGAGTGAAACCACGACGGCGAACGAGAGGCAAGGTCACAGAGGGTTCTCCAGAAAACGAAAGCGTTGCGATCCATTCGTAAGGATGCAATTGCCATACCCGGCTTGCCAAACGAGCATAATTCAACACAAACTCCATATAGAAAACAAGATCCGCACGACACGTAACCAGCTAACGATTTCCGTCGGAGTCATGAGCCGGTGGAAAAATGATCGCGGCGAAGGGTTTCTCGCCGCTTTGCTGCGACCACGATTTCAGTTCAATTGGCGGTAATCGTCCCCACGACGGTTGTCACGTAATCACCTGGGGGTGTCGAAGTCGAATCCCTCTCCAGAAACCCAACCGTCAGCCCGATGACAGCTGAGCCCGGTCGACTGGAGCGAACCTGAACCGTGGCTGCTTCCTGACCGACCTGATAAGCGGTGGTGGCCTGGGCTTGTGTCACCTCCCAGACCAGCGGGGTGTTTTGATTCAATATCGCCACCTTCAGCTGGGCGTCACGTCGAATCGCGTCGTTGCTCGCAAGATGGAAGCTTTGCTCCGTGGTGAACTGGACAGTCGCTCCCGAACGACTGTTGGCAGCAATACTCCACGTCTGCGGGGCGACCTCGACCTGCGTCTGGCCCGGGAGCAGCTCAGCTTCTGCTCCGGCAGATGGAGCGGTGATGGAGATCCGAGGGGGTACGTGGATTGTAAAACTCTGCTTGCTCTTCGTATTCGGTCCCACAGTATACGGAGCCGTAAATACCAGCGCAGTGACAAACACCATGAAAAAGCGTGGTGGCATGTTAACGTCCTCCGCCGCAGTACGATCAGATCAGGGCAGTTTCTCAATGCCCATTCTCTGAACTGCCAGTCATGAAGTGATTAATTCTCCCCCGGACGCAACCAGAGACAATCGTAAGTATTCACGGAGCCGGCAATTGCTCATAACGCACGTACTGTTGTGATGGTCCTGCCTGGATGATGCGCGAAAGCAACCCAGATTTCCTCACAACGGGGAATGGGAATCAGGTCTTCGGCGTGAGTCCTTCTGAAGTGTTGCTTTTACTCAACGCAGCTTCTTCTGGCATCGAGGGCAGTAAAACGTCGAACGCTGAGACTGCACAATGCGAAGGACCACCCCGCGACCACAACTGGGACATTG
>QWOR01000261.1 GCA_003669575.1 Planctomycetota bacterium
CGCAGCTGTCAGCATGCTGTGCCTGATCTTTGTGGGTCCCGTGGTGGCCCTGTGCAGTGGATGGGTGACGACACCGGCTCTGATCATGGCGATCGGCAGCCTGCTGCTGTCGCTGGGGACGGCCCGGATGATGGGGTTTCCAATCGCTGTGGGATTGCTCTATCCATGGGCGGTACTGGTTCTGGGCTTCATCATCCTGCGTTCGATGGTGCTGACGCTCCGGCAGGGGGGCGTGCGCTGGAGAGATACGTTCTATTCGCTGGCCGACCTGCGCAAGGCCCGCCTGCTGGATGGGGCCAGCAAACTGTAGGGGCGTGCAAGTGATTACTTCGCCTCATCTTCTGTGAGTCTCGCAGGTCAATCGACTTAACTGCGAAAAAACGAGACTTCTCCAATCTCTGATCTTTTGCGATTTCAAACTGGAGCATCAATGGTTGTTGATCTATCATTCATTGCTCGATTCGAACACGGAGAAAGTCTGCATGCTGTCAATTCTGGGAGCCCCAACGGCTTCACACTGTGATGGGTCCACTCGTCGGCAATTTCTGAAAATCGGTGGCCTGGCTCTGGGTGGGATGTCTCTGCCACAACTCCTGCGAGCTCAGGAGGCTTCGAGCAACGCTCGCGGTAAGACGATCTCGCATAAAGCGGTCATCATGATTTACCTGTCGGGGGGGCCCTCCCATCAGGACATGTTCGACCTGAAGATGGATGCTCCGAAGGAAGTGCGGGGAGAATTCCGGCCCATCTCGACCAATGTGCCCGGGATTGAAATCTGCCAGCACATGCCTCGGCTGGCCAAAATGATGGATAAATTTGCCATCATCCGCTCGCTCTACGGAGGTGCCGACCAGCACGCATCGGATATGTGTTTGAGCGGCTACCCCATCGGCCCGAAAGGTCGCCAGGACAATCACCCCTCGCTCGGTTCGGCGGTGGCCAAGCTCCAGGGGTCGGTCGATCCGGCTGTTCCGCCGTTTGTGGGCCTGACCATCAAGACCCGGCACGACCCCTACTGCAATCCCGGCCAATCGGGGTTTCTGGGCCAGGCCTACTCCCCGTTCCAGCCCGATGGCGAAGGCATGTCGAACATGCGGCTGACGGGCACCTCGCTCGATCATCTGCGAGATCGCCAGCAGCTGCTAGCTGGCTTTGATCGGTTCCGCCGCCACCTGGATGCCAGTCCGCGGTTGCAGGGAGCCGATGTCTTCACGCAAAAAGCGTTCGACGTGCTGGCTTCGAGCAAGCTGGTTGAGGCGATGGACCTGAGCAAGGAGCCCGATTCGCTGCGGGATCGCTACGGACGGGGAGACTCGTCTCCCGCATTCGGCGAAGACGCCGGACCGCACTGGATGGACCAGTTCCTGATGGCTCGCCGACTGGTCGAAGCTGGGGTCCGCTGTGTCACCCTCTCCTTCGGCAGCTGGGACCGCCACGGCGGGAACTTCGAGCAACTGCCAGTTCAGCTGGCCCGGCTCGACCAGGGGATTACCGCACTGGTGGAGGACCTGCACGCACGTGGCCTGGATCAGGATGTCAGCGTGATTGCCTGGGGTGAGTTCGGTCGGACGCCCCGCATCAACGCCGGTGGCGGTCGCGATCATTGGCCACAGGCCTCTTGTGCCCTGCTGGCAGGTGGTGGGATGAAAATGGGACAGGTAATCGGCTCGACGAACCGACTGGGCGAGGTGCCTCAGGATCGTCCCGTGCATTACCAGGAAGTCTTTGCCACGCTGTATCACCAGCTGGGCATCGATGTCGGCAACACGACGATCGCCGATCCGAGTGGTCGTCCGCAGTTCCTGGTGGATAAGCGGGATGTGATCCGCGAGCTCGTCTAAACACGAGACTCTGACGATCACGCAGGACTGATCAGAATAGGCTGTGGGGCCCGCCGATGAAATTCGGCGGCTCGGTCACCTTACGTTTTGACCGACCCCGACAGCCAGCCCGCCAGCGTTCCCCCGAAGAGGATGGGGCCCCAGGCGGCCACCTCCGGCTTCAGCAGCGATGTCTGCCCCAGAAATTCCATGCCTTGTGCGATGCCCAGCACCATCGCCAGAGCGAGCGTACACATCGAGATATTCGTAATCAGGTTGTCCCGCTCCTTGCGGATAATCAATGGGACCACCAGAAAAACGCTCATCAGCGAGATTATTGGGCGAGTGAACCGGGAATGCAGGTGCATGATCTGAGCCCGTGTTGAGCTGGCATGTGCATTCGGATGCTGGATCCGGTGGATCAAGTCGCTCGTTGACAGATAGCGAAAGCCGGTGCCCCGGTTTCGCAACTGATCAAATGTCAGACCGATACAGAGGAAGAGATCGTTGGGATTCTTGGTCTGTTTGACAATCTTTCGCCCAGCTGGGGTCAGCTTCTTCAGATCAAAGGCAGGCGACACGTTCTTCAGCAGCCACCCCGCAGGATGCTTACCGCGGGCCGGGATGTAAGCGGCGTACTCCCCCTTCAACTCCGGCTCGTACTCAGCCACGATTTCCGGCGTGGGGAGAACGAAAATCGGATCGATAATTCGCTGACGGGTCGACGACAGATGCTGTCCCCCGACAAAGATAGAAGACTTGCTGTCGTACTGGGGGTCGAACGCCTTAATCTTGTCGACGCTGGACCGACTGGTGGCCTGGAGTTGCACCACTGCTGTCGGAATCAGAAATTCCTGATTGGCAACCAGCGCTATCGAGACACACAACACTCCAAACAGGAGAGGAACAGCAACTCGATAGGTCGGAACTCCGGCGGAAAGTACCGGGTAGAACTCATTGTTCTTCAACAACAAAGCCAGCACGACCATCACCGCGATCACCGAAAGCGACGGCCCCACGAGGTCGAGGATCAGACTACTCTGAAAGAAGTAGTAGCTCACGACCTTGACCGCCAGGCTGATCACACTGTCGTTCTGATTCTGAAATGACTCCGACTGGGAGAAGCTATCCACCACCGTATACAAGCCCATACAGGCAAAGAAAAACACTGCCAGTACATAGGCATAGCGAGAGAACACATACCTGTCGAAGGTCGTCCACACAGCAGGAAATCTGTCAGTTGGATGGGGAAAGGCATTCGCTCTGCAGAGTGCAGAACGAGATCACCGGTAGATCTCCAGCGGCCAGCAGGAGGCTGTGACCAGCCGATTCCCAAGGCGAGGAAGACTTCCGGAGGAGGGGTGCAAGCGGGATTACACGACTTTCTGGCGGTTGGGGTCAAGGTCAGTCGCGATTCGAGCCCGTTCCCGAGTCGTCAATTTGCCGGAAGACGCTAAGCTCCTCGGATATTTCATCGCATGGTGAGTTGCTCCATTGGCAGAGGCGTGTGAGTCGCGGCTCACACACGATGGCTGCTCCCGCATCAACAACCACAACGAGTTGCCGCAATGGTCTACCTGAACAGGATTTACACCAAGACCGGAGATACCGGCGAGACCTCTCTGGGGGATGGCAGCCGAGTCCCCAAGACGCACTCCCGCATTGCGGCCTATGGGGGAGTGGACGAACTGAATTCGGTCATCGGGCTGGGAATCGCTGCGGGAATGCCTGAGGAACTGGCCACCCCGTTGCGGCGAATCCAGAACGACCTGTTCGACCTGGGAGCCGATCTCTGCGTTCCAGTGAGTCCTGAGCCCTCGGAGTATCCCCCGCTCCGAATGACTGAGTCCCAGGTGACTCACCTGGAGAAGCTGATTGACAGCTTCAATGCACGCCTGCAACCACTGACCAGCTTCATACTGCCCGGCGGCAGCGTGGCCTCGGGACATCTGCACCAGGCTCGCACGGTCTGTCGCCGGGTAGAAATTGGTGTCGTCCATTTCACGCTGTCGATGGGGGGAGCCCATGCCCTGACGGCTGTTTACCTGAACCGCTTGTCCGACCTCCTGTTTGTGATGGCGCGGATCGCGAATGATGAGGGACGCGACGATGTGAAGTGGGTCCCGGGAGCGAATCGTTAACCGCTCTTGACTGCCAGCACTGGCCTCAAATCGTTATAGGGACGCTCTTTCCGTCTGCCAGTGCCGGCCGAAAATGGACCGGTGTGTCGTCTAGCGTGAACATCATGGCATCCTCGGTAAAGTCCGAAGAACCCTTTTGGTTTCTGCGGAAAAGATTCAAAGCAATTCACAATAGGAGAATCAGCGGTCCTCTAACAGTTGTGCGGGATTTAATTACTTCAAGGAACGTCTCGCTGATGTTCCCACGCAAGAAGTTGCCTCAATCCCGTTTCCGCTTTCGAGTGAGGGGCGCACTACAGGACACGAACATGGAACGCTTCATCAACGACGCTGTGAGGACAACCCTCCACCATTACGAGCACGCAACACCGTCTGAATTCGGCATTCTGGCGCTCGGTATCATCGTTGTCGGCTGGTTCATTACGAGATTTCACGGCGATTGATGAGACATCATTGAGCGGGCGCAGGGCGATTGCCCCCCTGAAACGCCGCATCAGACTGTTTGATGATTTCCACGAATTCGTTGGTGCGATCGACCTCTTCCGCCTTCTCCGGCAGCACGTACTTGAACGTATCAGGAGACACTGGCTGGTCCACTTGAATGTTCCGGAATTCCAAGGTCATCAGTGCACGCTGGCCTGTGACCTTGCCAGATTCGTCTACTTCGTTTTTCAGATACACAATCTTGAGCGGCACCGTGGTCTCCGCCTCGAAGAAAATCCGCACGCGGTCCGGAAAGAATGGCACGACCGTCGCCTTGGAGCTTCCCAGAGCTGCGTCATACTTCCGCAGGACTTCCTGGTCCCAGGCCCCGTGGAAGACCCGGCACATCTTCCCGTCGAATTCTTCCTCGGTCACTCGCTTGCCCACCATGCACCGGTCAATGGATGCCAGCATCGCAGGGAGTCCGCCAATCCCGAGTTCCGCCCCCTGGCTGGCCACGGGCAGGTTCAACGAAGTATCGCGAGCCGCCAGGATGCGCTGCACATCACGCCGGGTGAACTGACGCTCGGGGGCTTTATCGCCCGCCCGTCCGATCGATTTTTCGGTGTGCAGAATCTGTCCATCGCAGACTTCGAGCAGTGATCCCTGCATCGTCCCCACGCGGACACGGTACTCCAGACGCAACTTCGGATAGGGAGTCCCAGAGATATAGAGTCCCTCTGCGGTGAGCTTTCGGTCGCCCACCTGAATCTCCTGTCGCAACTCGGCCTGCAGAGATTGCCGGTCTTCCAGACGACGGCGAGCCTCCTCGAGTAGCGTATCCGCCTGGGCCACTTCCTCGGATGTCGGCTCGCCGGCTTCCGGTTTCGCTTCTGACGATTCGACAGAAGTCTTTTCCTCAACGGGCTTTTCTGCGCTGGCAGGAGGATCCTGCAGTGCCTGAGCGGGGCGTGCCCCCACCCAGCTGAGCCCCATCAGGAGTGCAAATACGCCCAAAGTCAGAATGGTTGGAGTTTTCATGTTGTCGCGAAAGTGACGGATTTGCCAAAGAATCCAGTCGCACCGAGCCGAAAAGAAAGACTGACTGCGTGTTGGCAGCGAATTTGGACCAGTGACTTTCATGAAAGATCACCGGTTCATGACGCTGACAGTCGAGGACGTTCAACCTCGACACAGATCAGCTCCCCCCATTGGGAGTGCGTCTGGGACGGAACCGCAACGGTCGGGATTGTAGCGGCAACTGCTCAACGGGGTCGACCGCAACCGGAACGATTCGACGAGTCCAGCTTCCATAAAGGGTGTGCGATGAGATTTTACTTCCTCGCATTGGGGACATTGGTGATCGTGTGCGTGGGATGCGCAGACGGCCAGCAATTGGTTCACAAAGACGAATACCATGCACCGCCAGCGGAAATGCTGGCACATCCAGGCCCCATGGTCGGAGGCCCCGGTCCCGGGGTGATGGCCATGAACTTCCCTCCACCAGGGATACAGCAGGCCCAGTACCAGTGTCCTCCGGGTGGCGGAGGTGGTTTTCCCGGTGGTGACGCCGGGTGCGGCCAGCAGACGACTCAGCTGCGTTTCCTCGGTCCCGAGGGAATGCAGATCGGCTGGCAGATTGGCCAGGGCTTCGCGGAGCACCAGATTACTGCTCCCGGCCGGTACAACTTCGCTCAGGGGGCGACCTATCGCCTGAAGCTGAGCGGGATTCCCGGACGTGAAGGCCTGACGGTCTATCCTACTCTGCACATTTACCCGATCCAGAGCCAGACGAGTGCGTATCTGTCGCACAACGCTCTGCCGCTGCGGGTCAATGACGAAGATCTCGATCAGATCGAGACCAACAACTTCGTCACCAAGGTCATCTACCTGCCAGATGCGAAGTATCAGGAACTGGCCATCGCCGGTGTCGAGGAACTCGTTTCGACCCGTCTTGGCCCAGGTCTCGATCCCGTCGCTGAAGCAGACCGTCGCGGCACCATCATGGCTGTCATCCGTATGGGTAACATGGACTATGAGATGCCTGGCCAGTCGAACGCTCTCGGCAAGAATGGCGAGAAGAAGGCGATCGATCTGGTGGACGGTGAAACCGGAAACTTCGTGCCTCCTCAGCCCATCGGTGACTTCCACCCCACGGGCGGAAACATCCCCGGTGACATGCTGATGGGTGGATCACGCGGCCCCGGCCAGCCTCCTTACAACATGATCGCCGGTGTGAACGCTCCGATGTACGGTTACCCCTCGGTGGGAACTCCGATCGGTTTGCAGGGACCTCCTCACATTCCGCTCGGACGGCCAGCTGGTCTCAAGTCGCACACGGTTCGTAACCTGACCGATGTCGATATCGGAGAGCCAGTCGACCACCTGCTCTACGACGTGCGGCACGAGCCCGGGATCCGGATGCCACATCCGGCCAAGCATGTCGAGTACACCGAAACCCATCCGGTTTACCGTCCGGGTGAAACCTCAGTCCCGGCCTGGGCCAACTGAGACGCGACTCGCGGGGATCACTGGTGGGCGACACACCCACCCCGCCAGTGAACTCAATCCCCCAGAAGATGGAACTCGAAGCGGTGGGTCGTGGAATTCCCGACCCACCGTTTTTCTTTTGGAAGTGGTCAGTTTTCAGTTGTCAGTAATCAGTCCGAAGCGTCGTTCAAAGACCCACTGCTTACTCACCACTGAACACTGACAACTGTTGACTGAGAACTGAGAACTTCTCACCTGAGGCCACTATGCGAATGACGGCCCGCACCATCTGGACTCTCCTGATCGCTCTGGCGGGACTGAATTCGGTCCAGGCTCAAGAGCGAACCGGACGTTACTACCCGCTCGACCATCGCAAGCCATTGGGCGAAGTGGCCCGCTGGAACGCCAGCATTCGCCCCGCCGTGGCCAATTACGTTCAACCGGTACAAGTCCAGCTGCCATCAGAGGGCGATGTCACCTTCTATCAGGGCAGCGTCAATGGCGCGATCGTTCTCCCGGCCCCGGCACAAGTTGGCATGCAGGTCGGCCACGCTTACCGGATCAAGATTTCAAACCTGCCCAACCACCCGGGCGTTGAACTCTACCCCACCATCGAACTGCTCGGCCGACTGCATCCGCCCGTCGAGCTGAAAGAGAAGTACCCGGTGCCCGTCGAGATCACCGCGGAAGAACTCGAAACCGCAATTAACGACCAGATGGTCACCAAGGTCATCTACCTGGAACAGCCTCAACTGGCCAATCCGACGCGCCAGGTGAACGGCAGGATGCATGTCGAATCACTCGGCACGCAAGTCAATCTGCTGGAGGCGGCCGATATGCGGGGCCGTCCGATTGCGATTCTGCGGATGGGTGGACGAGTACCCGACGCGGGCTCTCCCGAAGACCAGTTCTACTCGACCAGTCCGATCATTCTGTCCGGCAAGTAAGCCCTCCCGCCCCCATCCGAACGCAGACAGCCAGACCGAAACCAGGAAGCTCTCATGAGTTCATCGCTCTTCCGGCGTCATCGCGAATTCACTGAGTCCCGCTGGACCCGCTCCGCGAAGTGGACCGCGATGATCGCGGCCTGTCTGGTCACATCGTCCTGCTCCTCGATGAAGTCGACGGTCAAGACAAATCCGGTCACAGCTGATCCCGTCGTTCAGCAAGCCGCTCAGCCAGGCCGCATTTCCCTCGAAGATGCCCCCGAGGGAGTGGTCACGACCTACCGCGCACAAAGCTCCCCGACCAGGGCCGCTGAACAGTATCCCGAGCTGCCTGTCCCGCCGATCAAGCAAACCGGCTTCGATGATCAGGCCGCCTGTCCACCGACGACGCACGTCTGCGAGCCTCGCGAGTATGTCGACACTCCCGGCTGTCCCCAGGATGGGATGCCCTGTCGCAGCTGCCGCCCGGCACCGACTTACGCCGCGATGGGACAAGCGCCGGTCGAGCCCGAACCACTCGATTACGATGACGAATACATCTGTGACGGGGGCGATGAAGGTTACCCGGTCCACTACAATGGACACGAGATGAAGGGCCTCGAAACCGAGGACACCGTTGTTGAGTTCTATGACAACAATAACAAACGTCGCGTCGAGCCCAGCAACAAGGTCTGCGTCTACGCCCCCCGCTTTGCGGCCGTCCGTTCTGCCACAGCTCCGATCGCTGGCGTCCAGATTGCCAAGGCTGCCGGGGCACATGATGGTCTCGGCGTCGGTGGATTCAACTCCAAACTCCGCGTCGACGAGAACAAGCACATCGATCAGCTCGACACCGTGCGGATGCGGGCCCGGGCCAGTGGTCTGAAAAAGGACCAGTCAGACAATGTGTTCGACGCGACGCAGTCGGCCACCGTCCACGCCAAACTGGTCAATCTCTTCGAAGCTCGCAAGTTCATCGCCGAAGGCCAGTACGTCCGGGACGAATCCCCGATTATCGCCGATGGTATGGCCGCGGCCGGTGTCTGGTCACGTGATCTGAACCCCGTCGTCTCCGCCAGCGATGTCATGGGCCAGGCGGTCGTCACCGTCACCAAGGTCGAAGCCTATACCGCCGTCGAAGACCCACGCGGACCGGGACAGCTGCGAGTGGTCAAACTGGCTGACAAGTCAGTGGCCGAAGTCGGCGACACGATCGAGTTCACGATCCGCATCGACAACCTTGGCGGGCTGGAGCTGCGTGAGGTCAAGCTGGTCGACAACCTGACCCCGCGTCTGGAATACGTCGAAGGCTCGGCGACCCACACCCTCGACGGCGAATTGCTCGTCGAAGACAACGGCGAAGGCAGCTCGAAGCTGACCTTCCGCCTCGCTGCCCCGCTCAAGGGCAAGACCGGCGGCGTCCTCAAGTTCCGCTGCGTCGTGCGTTAATAGCACTCCGCAGCGAGCGTCGGGCGTCAGCCTGACGTGTTGCCGGAACGGTTATCCCTCACCCGGCTGGGTGGCACGGTCTGAGGTTTGGCGAAGGCCGTCGTTCTGCGGATCGGGTGCCACTGCTGGCTCGCCCAGCAGTGAGAATTGCAGTTGGTCCTGCAGTTCTCCCACGGCAGTTTCAGTCGGACTGGGTGACGATTTATCATACCTACTGAACTCGCCACGTATGCCACGCCCAACGGCACTGCTGGACGAGCCAGCAGTGGCACCCGGCGTTTATCCCTCACCCGCAGCTGGGGACCTCGGATTGCGGGGCAGTGGGAATCGGGACCGTGCTTAACGCTCCCCGGCCCGTCTGACACGACGGACTGACGTCCGGCGCTCGCTGTCGAGATGCTTTCGACGCGGGGGTTGGGTTGACGCGGGGTCGCTGGTCCCAGCCAAAGATCGACGGGCCGAACCGCCAGGTACTTCAAGCTCGACAGGTGGGTATCACTGCTCACAAGCAATCGTTGAAGAGCATGCATAAGAGCAGAAGGCTATACATTAACAGGAACCAACCGGCCAGAATCGAGTAAATCAGTGACAGAACGACGCGTGATCTGACAGGCAACGGACATCGCGAGATACAGAAGACCCCCGCCCCAATATTCAAAACGAAGAGAGGACCGCCGAATGACCGAAAAAGAACAACACATGCAGTTTGCAAAGCGATGGGAGCAATGAAGATTCCCGTCAACAGCCATCCAACTCGAGCTTTTGGTGGTTGTTCCATAATGAATTCAAATTGTTGTTAGCGATCTCGTTTCCAAGCTCCACAGGATTTTTCATGAGTTGCCGTAAGTTGTTGAACGATGTCGTCGTTTGAGGGCGTTCAGGATCAGTTTGGCTTGAACCCAGCGATGGACTCTTGGAAGTGTTCGAGCCCAGGGCGGTAAGTGGGTTAAGCCCCCGCCCCAGTTGGTC